>NZ_JBHSRF010000022.1:0-115716 GCF_042658925.1 Sphaerisporangium aureirubrum | reverse complement strand
CGCGGGGCGCGGGAACGCGGGGCGCGGGAACGCGGGGCGCGGGAACGCGGGGCGCGGGAACGCGGGGCGCGGGAACGCGGGGCGCGGGAACGTGGGGCGCGGGGGAACGCGGGGCGCGGGGGAACGCGGGGCGCGGGGGAACGCGGGGGGCGCGGGAACGCGGGGAGGGGGGCGCTAGAGGGGGAAGCGCATTATTAGGTTTGTGCCGGTTGAGCCGGTGTTCAGGGTTAGGTCTTTGGCTAGGCGGCGGGCTACCCATAGGCCCATGCCGCTGGTGGAGTAGTCGTGGGGGGCGATCATGCCGGGGGTTTCGGTGATGGTCCAGTGGCCGTCGTCGTGGACGTGGACGATCAGGTCGCCGGCGTCGCTCCAGACGCGGAGCCAGGCTTTGGCGGTGCCGTGGGTGACGGCGTTGGTGGCGACCTCGTTGACGGCCACCAGGTAGTCGCCGATGTCTTTCTCGGGCATACCGGCGCGGCGGGCCTGGAACGCGGCGAAGTCACGGACGTCCGGGAGGTCCCCGACCCGGAAGGTCATCTCCGAGACCGCGTTGCCGAACGCAAGCGGCCGGTCGGCCCCCCCGTCCACGCGGAAACGGGGAGGCGGGACCTGGTCCTCGTTCACCCGATAACCGCCTCCAAGAGCGATCAACCACGCTAGGGCGTGACCCCGATACCGCCCACGTACATCGACGAAGATACCTCCCCATACCGGAGCGCCTGTGAAGGTACCCTTCGCGTTACCCCTGCTCGCCGTTCAGTGCCCTGGATTCTGTTGGTTAATCGGGCGCCCGCCGCCGTTCAGTGCCCTGGATCCGGCCCTCTAATCGGACGAGGCCCGGATCCAGGGGAAACGATCTGGTCAGGCGGCGACGAGCTGGGTGCGGAGCTGGTCCAGCACCTTGCGCAGGATCCGCGAGACGTGCATCTGCGAGATGCCGAACTCGGCGGCGATCTCGGCCTGGGTGAGGTTGCCGTAGAAGCGCAGGAGCAGGATGTTGCGCTCCCGCTCGGGCAGCCCGTCGATGAGCGGCTTGACGGCCTCGCGGTCCACGAGGGTGCTGAGGTCGTCGTCCTCGTCGGGGATCACGTCGCCGAGCGCGGCGGCGTCGTCGTCGGCGCCCATGGGGGCGTCCAGCGACAGCGTGCTGTACGCGGCGGAGGCGTCCATGGTGAGGAGCATGTCCTCCTCGGAGATCCCCATCCGCTTGGCCAGCTCGGCCACGGTCGGGAAACGGCCGAGCTCCTGGGTGAAGTCGGCGACCAGGCGGTTCAGCTCGGAGCGGCGCTCCTGGTACAGCCTTGGTACGCGTACCGCCCAGGTGCGGTCGCGGAAGTGTCGCTTCACTTCACCTGTCATGGTGACCATGGCATAGCCTCTGAAGCTATGCCCGAGCTCGGCGTCGAATCCGTTGATCGCCTTCATCAGGCCGACGTAGGCCGCCTGAAGCAGGTCCTCCATGGGCTCGCCCCGGTGGAGGTACCGGCGGGCGATCTCGCGCGCCATGGGCAGGTGCATCTCGACGATCATCTCGCGGAGCCGGGTCCTGCGGGACTCGGTGGTGGCGGGCTCGGCGAGCTCGCGCAGAAGGTCCTCGGCGGTGACGTCGGTCTGGGGGAAGGTGCGGTCCTCGGCAGCCATTGCTGCTCTCCTCTTATGCCCTGCGGCGAGGCTGGACCGGCCCGAGATATGCAGAGCCGGCATCGCCTCGCGTACTACTGTCGAGACGAGGCCCTCTGCTGGACCTCGGATCCAGTATTGCCCGAAAATCAAGAGTATTGCTACCCCCCGGGCAACAGTAATGTTGCGATTGACCCCCGACGGGGGTGGCGCCATGCGCCAGGCAAGCGGCGAGGAGGCGCGTGGTGACCGTTCCAGACAGGGCAGGTGCAGCCCTGACCCTTGAGTCGAGGGTCGCAGAAGGGGTGCCCGTGGTTCTGGTGAACGGCATCCTCGACGCGACCACGCGTACGCAGTTCACCGACCGCCTGGCGGAGATCACCGACGAGCACGGCGCCGACCTGGTGCTCGATCTGTCCGGTGTCACGTTCATGGACTCGCGTGCCCTCGGCCTGATCGTGCACCACTGGCAGCGCACCATGGCCGCGGAGGGCCATTTCGCGCTGGTGGGCGTGCAGTACTCCAACTCGCGGGTGATGTGGGTGACGGGCCTGGCCCAGCGGCTCCCGCTGTACGACACACTGGAGGAGGCGCTGGCGGCCTTCCGGGGCTGAGGGCGGCCTCCCCCGCCGGGGCCGGGGCTTCGGAGCGAGGGCGGCCCGCCGGATGCTCAGGGCGCGGGCGCGGCGCCGCCGTGCTTGCTCTGGTGCTCGCTGACCAGCAGCCGCGCGAGGTCGGCCACCTTGACCTGGTGGTGCTGGGACAGGCGGCGCAGCTCGTCGAACGCCGCCTCGGCCGAGCAGCCGCTCGCGTGCATGATGATGCCCTTGGCCTGGTCGATCACCGACCGGCCCGCGAGGGCCTCCTGCAATTGCGCGGCGTCGGTGAGCACGTCGTCGTAATCGGAGATGTTGGCCAGCGCGACGGTGAGGTGCTCGGTGAACAGCGCCGACAGCGGGCCGGCCGAGGCGAGCGAGAAGGCGCCGGGCCGCACGGCGTACAGCCCGAGCAGCAGGATCGCGCCGTCGATGCGGATCGGCAGCACCAGCGTGGACCGCACGCCGTGCCGGACGGCGATGGCGGCGTAGCGCGTCCAGCGGCTGTCGAGCAGCACGTCGTGGATCAGCACGTCCCGGCCGGTGGTGAGCGCCTCGGCCGAGGGGCCCTCGCCGAGGGCCTGTTCGTGATCGACCAGCGCGATGAGGTCGCTGTGTGAGGCCGCCAGCATGAGGCGTTCGTCCCGCCGCAGCTCGACGGTGCCGCCGGCGCAGCCGGGCACGCCCACCGCCACGGCCGCGGTGATGCCCCGCAGGACGCTCTCGATCGACGTGCCCTCGGTCACGCGGCCGAGCGCGGCCAGATCGCGGGCGAGCGCCGGACTGAACATGGTCATCGTCTCCATACGCCGCTACCGCTTCCCTCGGTTGCCAGGTTAAGTCCCTGCGGCGGATGCTCGACGATGGGAGGGTGACGGTTGACGTACCGTCTAGCGGGGAGCCGCACCCCTCACAGCCGTACAAAGGACCCCATCTTGACCGACCCGACCGATCTTCCGGCCCTGGAACAGTCGCTCAGCGACCTGACCGAACGTATCGCGTCCCTGCGCGACGCGCGGGCGGCGTACCCGGACGACCCCGGCCCCACCGCGGACGCCGCCCTGACGGAGCTGGAACTCGCCCGTGACCTGCTGCAGACGGCGCTCGGGGGGTCCCGGCGCCGGCCGGGAGGCAAGGACAGCGGCGCCAACCGCGAGCTGAAGCTGCTGCGCACGCTCTACCGCGCGCTGCCGGTGTCGGTCGCCGTGCTGGACTCCGCGGGCACGGTGCGGCGGGTGAACGCCGAGACCGCCCGCCTGCTCGGCAGCCCGGACGGCTACCTCACCGGCCGCGCGTTCCCGCTGCTGGTGGACGTCTCCCGCCGGGCCGCGTTCCGCTCCCACCTGACGTCGGTGCTGCACACCGGCGAGCCGGCGGCGTTCCCCACCCGGCTGACCCACCAGGGCCGCGCCCACGACGTGCGGCTGGTGCTGACCCGGCTGCGCATGCCGGGCGAGCGGCAGGAGATGATCGCCGCGATCGCGCTGCCGATCGAGGTGCGGGTGCCGGACTCGGCGCGTGACGACGTCCACGAGCCGGGTCCCGAGGAGTCGGTGGTGGTGGCCGCGGCCCGCCGCAGGGAGCTGATGTCGCAGCTCACCCGCCTGCTGCTGGACGAGGAGAGCCTGAGCGAGCCGGTCGCGCTGATCAGGGCGGGACGCCTGCTGGCATCGCACACCGCCGACTGGGTGCTGGCCGACGTGGTGCGCGACGGCGTCACGCGGCGGTCGCTGGTCATCGGCCCCACCAACCAGCCCACGGGCCGCCTGGTCGGGGCCCTGGAGGGCATGGAGCCCGCCGCCGCGCCGCTGGTGGCCCGGGCGCTGACCGGCCAGGGCGGGGTGGTGCACGAGATGGTGGAGGACGACTCCCTGCTCGGCGCGCTGCCCGACGGCTCCCCCGTGCTGCACGCCATGCGGGCCGGTTCGGTGCTCAGCGTCCCCATCGTGGCGGGCGAGGAGACGCAGGGCGCCATCACGCTGGTGCGGCTGCGCGACCGCCCGCCGTTCGGCCTGGCCGACCTGGCGCTGATGGAGGACGCGGGCGCCCACATCGGCCTCGCGCTGCGCGCGCAGCGCATCTTCCAGGGCCGTTCGATGGCCGCCGACACGCTGCAGACGGGCGTGCTCCCCCGCACGGTGCCCGACATCCCGGGGTTCGAGGTCGCGGCGGCCTACCACCGGGGCGCGGGCCCGCGGGCGATCGGCGGCGAGTTCTACGACGTGTTCCGCATCAAGGAGGGCTGGGGTTTCGCGGTCGGCGGCGTGGTCGGCCAAGGCGAGGAGGCCGCGTCGGTGACCGCGATGATCCGCGGCGGCCTGCGGGCGCTCAGCGTCGCCGAGGGCGACCCGGGCGTGGTGGTCGCCCGGCTCAACGACGCCCTGGTGACGCAGGACACCGGCATGTTCGTCATGGTGGCGGCGGGGTTCGTCCGCACCGGCGGGCGCGCGGGACGGGTGCGGCTGGCCTCGGCGGGCAACCATCCGTCGGCGGTGCTGCGGGGGGACGGCGGGGTGCGGTTCACCGCGGGCGGCGGCATGCCGCTCGGCATCGAGACCGGCGCGGACTTCCCGGTGGAGGAGGTGGCGCTGGCGCAGGGCGAGACGCTGGTGCTGTACTCCGACGGGCTGGCCGGATCACGCGGCAGGGCCGGTCAGGCGGAGCTGGCGTACGGCGAGGGGCGGCTGACCGAGGTGCTGGCGCGCTGCACGGGACAGGCCGCCGCGGCCGTGGTCAAGGCGGTGGACGACGACCATCAGGCGTTCTGCGGCGGGCAGGTGCTGGACGAGACGACGGTGTTCGCGCTGCGCAGGATCCGCTGATCGTCGGTAGATGGTTTCCCGAATTTTTTTTCCGCAAAGGGGTTTGCAGCGCTCGGTAGATCGGTACACTCAGTCACGTATCTCTCCGTGCCTAAGACGCAGGCACAACTCAGAAGCACTTCGGCCGTCCTGGCCTGATTCCCCTGAGGTGTGCCGTGAAGATCGCCATCGTCTCCCTGCACGAGCTGCCCGCCGACATCCCGGCCATCGCCCGCGAGTTCCCCGGCGCGCACAAGATCACCCTTTACACCCGTCGTGACTCCGCCGACCGCAAGCAGCGCGTGAAGGCCTCCAACAAGGTCGTCGTCGAGTACATCCCGGCGGGTCCCCTGGAGGAGCTGGCCGAGCACGACCTGACGCCGCACATCGCGCAGTTCAGCGCCCACCTGGCGCAGCGGTGGCGCAAGGACCGCCCGGACGTGGTGCACGCCTACTCCTGGACCGGCGGCCTGGCCGCCGTCGCCGCCGGCGAGGGCCTCGGCATCCCGCTGGTGCAGAGCTTCCCCACCCTCGGCAGCTCCGCGCGCCGCCGGGCCACGGCCCGCAGCGCCGCCGCCGACCGCGCCACCGCCGCCCGGGTGCGGGTGGAGCGGGCGATCGGCCGCCGCGCCGACGCCGTGGTCGCCTCCTGCGCCGCCGAGGCCGCCGAGCTGATCAGGCTCGGGGTGCCGCGCGGGCGCATCGTGGTCGTGCCGCACGGCGTGGACGTCGAGCGCTTCCGCCGCCAGGGCCCCTCCGCCCCGCACGGCGAGCGGTACCGCCTGCTGCACGTCGGCCCGCTCACCCCCGAGGGCGGCGCCGCGGTGGCGATCCGCGCGCTGGACGGCATCCCCGACGCCGAGCTGGTCGTCGTGAGCGACCAGGGAGGCGACGAGGAGCACATGGAGCGGCTGCGCATCCTGGCCAAGGAGGCCGGGGTGGAGGACCGCGTCACGCTGCTCGGCCCCGTGCCGCCGAACTCACTGCCCAAGATCATGCGCGGCGCCGACATCGTTCTGTCCCTGCCCGCCACCGCCCCCGAGGGCAAGGTGGTGCTGGAGGCCATGGCGTGCGGCGTCCCGGTGATCGCCACCGCGGTTGGCGCGCACGTCGACTCGGTGGTGGACGGCGTCACCGGCCTGCTGGTCCGCCCAGGCGACCCGGCCACCCTGGCGCTGCGGGCGCGCCGCCTGCTCGGCGACCTGACCCGGCGCACGGCCATGGGGTTCGCGGGCGCCGACCGGGCACGCTCGCGGTACTCCCTGGAGCGCATCGCCCGCGAGCTGGTCCGGGCCTACGAGCACGCCACCGGTCAGGGTCAGCCCCCGGAGGCCATCGACGAGGAGTCCGAGGCCGCCTGACCCCCCGAACGACGAGAGGCCGCCGGGTCCTGGCCCGGCGGCCTCCGTCATGTCTGCGCCCTGGTCCGACGCCCCGCGGGCGGCTCACTCGGCGAAGCGCGCCATCCGGCGGATCTTGTTCATCGCGTCGAGGGCGGCCACCTTGTAGGACTCGGCGAGGGTCGGGTAGTTGAACACCGCGTCGACCAGGTAGTCCACCGTGCCGCCGCAGCCCATCACGGCCTGCCCGATGTGCAGCAGCTCGGTGGCCCCGGTGCCGAAGACGTGCACCCCGAGCAGGGCGCGGTCCTCCGGGGACACCAGCAGCTTCAGCATCCCGTAGGTGTCGCCGATGATCTGGCCGCGGGCCAGCTCCCGGTACCGGGAGACCCCGACCTCGAAGGGGATGTGCGACGCGGTCAGCTCGTCCTCGGTCTTGCCGATGAAGCTGATCTCCGGGATGGTGTAGATCCCGATCGGCTGCTGGTGCGACAGCGCCTTGATCGGCTCGCCGCACGCGTGGTGGGCCGCGATGCGGCCCTGCTCCATCGAGGTGGCGGCCAGCGACGGGAAGCCGATGACGTCGCCCACCGCGTAGATGTGCGGCACGGCGGTGCGGTAGTGCTCGTCCACCGAGATCCTGCCGCGGTCGTCGGCGGCCAGTCCGGCCGAGTCCAGGCCGAGCCCGTCGGTCATGCCCTGGCGGCCGGCCGAGTACATCACGGTCTCGGCGGGGATCTTCTTTCCGCTCTCCAGCACGGCGACGCAGCCGCGCGCCCGCCGCTCGACGGCGGCGACCGTCTCGCCGAACCTGAAGGTGACCGCGAGGTCGCGCAGGTGGTACTTCAGCGCCTCGACCACCTCCAGGTCGCAGAAGTCGAGCATGCGGTCGCGCCGCTCCACCACGGTGACCTTGGTGCCGAGGGCGGCGAACATGGAGGCGTACTCGATGCCGATGACGCCGGCGCCGACCACGACCATCGAATCCGGCACGCGCTCCAGCCGCACCATGCCGTCGGAGTCGACGACCGCGCGGTCGTCGAACTCGACGGTGGCCGGCCGGGCGGGCCGGGTGCCCGTCGCGACGATGATCTTGTCGGCGGTGACCTTGAGTTCCTTGCCGCGCTCGTCCACCACCTCGATGGTGTGCGGGTCGAGGAACCGGCCGAGGCCGTGCAGCACGGTGACCCGGTTGCGCGTCAGCTGGCTGCGGATCACGTCGACCTCGCGCCCCACGACGTGCGCGGTGCGGGTGGTGAGGTCGGCGATCGTGATCTCCTCTTTCAGGCGGTAGCTCTGGCCGTACATCTCACGCTGGTTGAGGCCGGTGAGGTAGAGCACCGCCTCGCGCATCGTCTTGGAGGGAATGGTGCCGGTGTTGATGCAAACGCCGCCGATCATGTCGCGTCGTTCGACCATCGCCACGCGGCGTTCCAGTTTGGCTGCCGCGATGGCGGCTTTTTGACCTCCGGGCCCGGAGCCCAGTACAAGAACCTCGAAATCGGACACAACGTTAAGTGTGCGGCTAACGACGGAATACGTGAAGCTGTGCGATCGGCCACCGGGTGAACAGCGGTTTTCGTATCGGCCACCGAAAGCGGCGCGGAGAATTCACCGCCGGGCTCAACACCGAATCGCGATACCACTGTGATCTGAGCGCGTCACTTGCTTTCATGGGCGCATGTCGATTCGTAGCGCACACGTGATCGTCGCGGCGGCGACGACGTTGAGCCTGTGCCCCGGCCCGGGGATCGACGGGCAGGACTCCGGCCGCCCCGCCGGCCGGGCGCACGCGAAGGAGGCCGCGCCGAGCTACCCGCCGCACGCGCCTCCGGTGTACGGCCGCCCGTGGGAGCGGCGGGGCGGGGAACGCGACCCCGGCACTCCCGACGAGCCGCCGCCCCCGGTGGGGGGCTGGATCCCCGGCGGCCCGCCCCTGTCGGGCTCCCCCGACCGCTGGCCCTCCCCGACGGGACGGCCGGCCTCCCCCTCCCCCCGCCGGACGCCCCCGGCGCCTCCCTCCGCGACCGCCGCGCCGTCGGCTCCCCCCTCCGCTCCTCCCCCGTCCGGCGGCCCCCCGCCCCAGGCCGACGCCACGTGGGGCACCCCCGTCCTCGTGGAGAACTTCGACGGCACCCAGATCGACCGGAGCCGCTGGGAGGTCTACCACTCCCCCGACGCCCAGGTGAACCCGCGCACCTCCGAGGCCACCACCGTCCACGACGGCACGCTGCACATGATCGGCGGCTTCTACGGCGGCAAGGACCTGTCCGGCGGCGTGGCCAACCGGCTCAGCCAGACCTACGGCCGCTGGGAGGTCCGCTTCCGCGGCGAGACCGGTGCCGGGTACTCCCTGGTCACGCTGCTGTGGCCGAGCAGCGACACCGGTGAGTACGCCGAGATCGACTTCGCCGAGGTCATCGACCCGACCCGGCAGACCGGCGGCATCTACGTCCACCGCGGCCAGGCGCCCCAGGCGCAGAGCCAGATGCGGGCCGACTTCACCAAGTGGCACACCGTGGCGGTCGACTGGCTGCCCGGCCGGCTGACGTTCTGGCTGGACGGCCGTCAGGTCTGGAACTACACCGGGCCGCTGGTCCCCGAGCAGCCCATGCAGCTGACCCTGCAGAACGACGTGGTGTGCAACGAGTGGTCGCCGTGCCGCAACGCCTCCACCCCGAAGACGGTCTCCATGTGGGTCGACTGGGTCCGAGTCTTCCGCGCACCGGGCGGCGCGGCCGGCGGCGGCGCGGCCCTGAGCTGACCGGTGCGGGCGGGTCCCGAGCAGCCCCGAATCGACCGGGGCCGTGCCTGGTTCGCGATCAGGCCCGTCCGGGCCCGCCGAGCAGCCCCGCGGCCTTCAGGGCCAGGTGCAGGGTGAGCCTGTCCTCGCCCCGGGCCAGGTCCAGGCCGGTCAGGCGCCCGGCCTTGGCGAGCCGGTAGTACAGCGTCTGCCGGTGCACCCCGAGCGCGCCCGCGGTCTCCCTGGCGCGCCCGCCGTGGTCGAGGTACTCCTCGACGGTGCGGGCCAGCTCGGCGTCCAGCGGCCGGGCCGGGGCGGCGAGGTCGGCCAGTTCGGCGGCCGACAGGCGCACCAGCAGGCGGTGCGCCCCGAGCGCGGCCCACTCGGCGACCGGCGCGAACGCGGGCACCCGCTGGGCCGCGCGCAGCGCCAGCGTCGCCTCGCGCCAGCTGCGCCACACCTCGTTCCAGTCGTCCCGGGGCGCGCCGACCCCGGCGGCCGTGCCGTACATCGCCTGGACGGCCTCGGCGACCGCGCGGGCCTGCCCGGCGGGGGCGAGCACGGCGGTGACCGGGTCCCCCGCGTCGGCGATCACGCCGCGCGGCAGCGTCCACAGCGGCACCACCCGTCCGTAGGCGCTGTGCACCGCCACGGCCGCCACCGGCAGGGGGAGGTCCAAGCCGGACGCGGCGCGCATCTCGGGGTCGGCCGACAGCAGGTCCCGCAGCCGGGCGCCGAGGTCCTGGCGGCTGCGCGCCTCCCTGGCCAGCGCCGCCGCGGCCCGCTCCACCAGCGGCGCCGCCCGCGCCAGCCGCTCGTCGTCCAGCTCCCCGGAGTCCAGCAGCCACAGGTACCCGTACGTCACCCCGCCGTGCCGCAGCGGCACGCACACCCGGGCCAGCACGCCGAGCCCCTTGTCGGCGGGGATGCGCACCGGCCCCGCGGCGGCGGCGATGCCGTACCCCTCGAAGTAGGCGCGCACCTCGTCGGAGGCCCGGCGGCGCAGGATGGACTCGCGCCGCACCGTGTCGATCTCGCCGTCGATGTCGCCGCTGTGCGCGGCGTAGGCGAGCAGCTGGAACGCCCGGTCCTCCAGGGTGGCCGGGGCGCCCAGGATGCGTGCGATCTCCTCCACGAGCTCCTGCAAATCCACAAGCGCCATTGTCATACATCTGTATGAACCGGGTAGCCGTGGAGCGTGGCGTCTGTCGATGGATGCCGCTGAACTGCGGATTTAGGCTGGTGAGCATGCTCGGTTCGGTTCTTCTCGCGGCGTCGCGCAGCCCTCTTGCCCGCCGCGCGGTCTCCGGTTTCCCGGTCACCCGGCACGTGGTGGACCGGTTCGTGGCCGGTGAGGACGCGGGGGACGCGCTCACGGCGGTCCGGCGTCTCACCGGCATGGGCCTGACGGTCACCCTGGACCACCTGGGCGAAGAGACCCGGGACGCCAAGGCCGCCGCCGAGACCGTCAAGGCGTACATCACGGTGCTGGACGCGTTCCGGCCGCTCGGGCTCGGCACGCGGGCCGAGGTGTCGGTCAAGCTTTCGGCGGTCGGGCAGGTGCTGGACGACGCCATGGCGCTGGACCACGCCAGGGAGATCTGCGCCGCCGCGCGGGACGCCGGCACCACGGTCACCCTGGACATGGAGGACCACACCACGGTCGACGCCACGCTGTCGACGCTGCGCGCCCTGCGCGCGGACTTCCCCGCCACCGGAGTCGCCGTCCAGGCGTGCCTGCGGCGCAGCGAGGGCGACCTGCGGGACCTCGCGCACGAGGGGTCGCGGGTGCGCCTGGTCAAGGGCGCCTACGCCGAGCCCGCGAGCGTGGCCTTCCGGCGCAAGCACGAGGTGGACAAGGCGTACGCCCGGTGCCTGCGCGTGCTGATGGAGGGGAAGGGCTACCCCATGGTGGCCACGCACGACGACCGGCTGATCGGCGTCACCGAGATGCTCGCCGACCGCGTCGGCCGGGAGCGCGACTCCTTCGAGTACCAGATGCTGTTCGGCATCAGGACCGACAAGCAGGAGGCGCTGGCCCGCGCCGGGTCCACGGTCCGCGTCTACGTGCCCTACGGCGACGACTGGTACGGCTACTTCATGCGGCGCCTGGCCGAGCGCCCGGCCAACGTCGCCTTCTTCCTGCGTTCACTCCGCTCCAAGTGAAGTCCAAGTGAGGTCTGCCATGGATGCCGTTAGCAACGTCCCGGTCCCGGCCAACGAGCCGGTGCACGGCTACGCCCCCGGCAGCGCCGAGCGGGCCGCCCTGGAGAGCCGCGTCAAGGAGCTGTCCGGCGCGGCCACCGAGCTGACCATGACCATCGGCGGGGAGCGGCGCATGGCGTCCGGCCCGCTGATCGACGTGGTGCAGCCGCACAACCACGCCCACGTGCTCGGCCGCACCGGTGACGCCTCGGCGGACGACGTGCGGTCCGCGATCGACGCGGCGCTGGCGGCGGCCCCCGCGTGGCGGGCCCTGCCGTTCGACGAGCGCGCCGCGATCTTCCTGCGCGCGGCCGACCTGCTGGCGGGGCCGTGGCGGGCGACGCTGAACGCCGCGACCATCCTCGGGCAGTCCAAGTCCGCCCAGCAGGCGGAGATCGACGCGGCCTGCGAGCTGATCGACTTCCTGCGGTTCAACGTGGCGTTCGCCCGGCGGATCCTCGCCGAGCAGCCGATCTCGTCGCCCGGCGTGTGGAACCGCATGGAGTACCGGCCGCTGGAAGGCTTCGTGCTGGCGATCACGCCGTTCAACTTCACCGCCATCGCGGCCAACCTCCCGGCGTCCGCGGCGCTGATGGGCAACGTCGTGGTCTGGAAGCCGTCGCCGACCCAGCAGTTCGCCGCGCACCACACCATGCGGCTGCTTGAGGAGGCCGGGCTGCCGCCGGGCGTCATCAACATGGTCACCGGCAACGGCGCCGGGGTGTCGGAGGCGGCGCTCACCCACCGCGACCTCGCGGGCGTGCACTTCACCGGCTCCACCCCGACCTTCCAGCACCTGTGGGCGACCGTCGGCGCCAACATCGCCGGGTACCGGAGCTACCCGCGGCTGGTCGGCGAGACCGGCGGCAAGGACTTCGTGGTGGCCCACTCCTCGGCCGACCCCGGTGTGCTGGTCACCTCGCTGATCCGCGGGGCGTTCGAGTACCAGGGCCAGAAGTGCTCGGCGGCGTCCCGGGCGTACGTGCCGCGGTCGCTGTGGTCGCGGATCCGCGACGACCTGGTGGGCACGGCCGAGTCGCTGACCGTGGGGGACGTGGCGGCCGACCTGTCCACGTTCATGGGCGCGGTGATCGACGCGCGGGCGTTCGCCAAGAACAAGGCGGCCATCGACCGGGCCCGCGCCACCGGGTCCGTCGAGGTGCTCACCGGCTCCTACGACGACTCCTCGGGGTACTTCGTGCGGCCCACGGTGCTGACCGGCACCGACCCGGCCGACGAGATCTTCGTGAAGGAGTACTTCGGGCCGGTGCTCGCGGTGCACGTCTACGACGACGACCGCTTCGAGGCGGTGCTGGACCAGATGGAGAGCGTGTCGCCGTACGCGCTGACCGGCTCGGTGATCGCCCGCGACCGGTACGCCGTCGAGAGGGCGTCCGAGCGGCTGCGCTTCGCCGCGGGCAACTTCTACGTCAACGACAAGCCGACCGGCGCGGTGGTGGGCCAGCAGCCGTTCGGCGGCGCCCGCGCCTCGGGCACCAACGACAAGGCCGGGTCGATCTACAACCTGATCCGCTGGACCAGCCCGCGCTCCATCAAGGAGACCCTCGCCCTCAAGCCGGTCACCGAGCCTTACCGGGGCGACGTCCCGATGTAGCGATCAGTGCCCGCGGAACGCCTCCTCCAGCCACCACGAGCCCCGGTCGGCGACGACCTTGGCGTGGATCAGGAGGGGGCGGTCGCGCGGGCCGTCCAGCCAGGTGGAGACCGGCCCCAGGTCGGCGGGCTCGGTGACGGTGACCGCGGCGCAGCCGAAGCCGCGGCCGATGGCGGCGAAGTCCGCCGGGGGGAAGCGCACCTGGTCCAGGGGGTGGCCGCCCGGGGCGAAGTGGTGGACCTCGGCGCCGTAGGCCTCGTCGTCGTAGATCACGATCACCATGGGCAGGCCCAGGCGGACGACGGTCTCCAGCTCGGCGGCGCCCATCAGTGCGCCGCCGTCGCCGAGGGCGGCCACCGGCAGGCGGTCCGGGCGGGCCAGGGCGGCCCCGACGGCGGTGGCCAGGCCCAGGCCGATCGACTGGAAGGCCTGGGTGAAGCAGAAGCCGTTCTCGTCGGGGACGGACAGGAACATGGACGGGTAGCCCATGAAGTTGCCCGAGTCCACCGACAGGACCCGCTCGGCGGGCAGCAGGTCGTCCAGGGCGATCGACAGCGTGCGGGGGTCCACCCGGCCGCCGCCGGTGGTGTCGGCGTACGGCACGTCGCGCCAGGCCACCTCGCGGGCGATCCGGGCGGCGAGCTCCGGGGTGCGCCGGCTCTCGGGATGGCCGGCCTCGTCCAGCAGGGCGGTGACGGCGCGGGCCGTGGCGGCGGTGTCGCCCGTCACGGCCAGGTCGGCGCGGTGGTGGGCGCCGATGGCCGCGGCGTCGAGGTCCACCTGGACGACGGTGGCGGACGGGTCGACCAGCGCGCCGTGCCGGGTGGTCCACATGTTCAGCGCGCAGCCCCAGGAGACCACCACGTCCGCGCCGCGGATCAGCTCGGCGGCCAGCGGTGAGGCGAAGCCGCCGCTGACGTCCAGGTTCCACGGGGAGCCGTTGAACAGGCCGCGGGCGACCGCCGAGGTGGCGAGGAGCGCCCCGGCCCGGTCGGCCAGCCCTTCTATCTCCCGCCTGGCGCGGCGGGCGCCGCGCCCGGCGATGAAGACCGGCCTGCGGGCGCCCGCCAGCACTTCGGCCAGTGCGCCGGCCGCCGCGGCGGACGGCTCGGCCGCGGCCTCTCCCCCGGGCGCGAACTCCCCGCTCACGGCCGGATGCGCGTCGTCCGGGGTGGATGCCTCCTGGCCCTGCACGCCGAGGGGCAGGTTCAGCAGGACCGTGCGGCGTCCGGTGGCGGCGAGGCGGTAGGCGCGGACGGCGTCGGCGACCGCCGTGGCGGGTGACTCCACGCGGGTCGCCACGGCGCCGACCGCCTCGGCCAGGGCGCTCTGGCCGATGTGGAAGTTGGAACGAGGCTCGGCGGCCTCGGCGGCCAGCACCAGCAGCGGGGTACGGCTCTTGGCGGCCTCGGTGATCCCGGTGAGCGCGTTGGTCAGGCCGGGGCCCTGGTGGACGGTGACCACGCCCACCTCGCCGCTCAGCCGGGCGTAGGCGTCGGCCATGGTGGCCGCGCCGCCCTCGTGCCGGGCGGCGACGAACCGGGCCCCGTGCTCCACCAGGGCGTTGGTCACGTGGAAGTTGCCGCTGCCGACCACGCCGAACACCGTCCGGACGCCCAGGCCCGCGAGGGCCGCGCCGACGGCACGTGCGACGATCATCGCTCGACGAGCGCCAGCACCCGGACCGGGCTGCCCGAGCCGCCCACGATGGGCAGCGGCGGCGCCACCACGACCGCGCCGGTCACCGGCAGCCGGTCCAGGTTGCGCAGCTGGGTCAGGCCGTACTTGCCCGCGCCGAGCAGGAACGAGTGGCACGGGAACGCGGGGTCGAAGGAGTGTGCGGCCCCCGCGTCGGTGCCGACCGTCTCCACGCCGAGCCCGGCGATCGGCGCCTCCTCGGCCAGCCACCTGGCGCACTCCACCGAGATGCCGGGGGTGTGCGGCCCGGTCTCGTCGGCGTTGAGGAAGGCACCCTGGTCGTGCGCGCGGGTGTCCCAGCCGGTGCGGTACAGCAGCCAGCCGCCTTCGGGGAGCGGGCCGTTGGCGCTCTCCCACTGCTTGACGTGCTCGATCTGGAGCAGGAAGTCGGGGTCGGCGGCCACCCGGCCGGCGAAGTCGAGCACGACGGCGGGGCCGACGAGGCGGGCGGGCGGCACCTGGGAGACGTCCTCGCCGTCCCGGCCGGTGACCCAGTGGATCGGGGCGTCGAAGTGGGTGCCGGTGTGCTCACCGGTGGTGATGTCGTTCCAGTACCAGGCCGGGCCGCGGTCGTCGTAGCGGCTGATCTCGGTGAGCCGGAACGGCACGGTGTTGCCGAAGGGCTCGGGCAGCATCAGGATCGGTGTGGCCTCGCTCAGCGGCGCGGTGAGGTCGACCACCTCGATCGCGCCGCTCCGGATGCCCTGGACAAGATCGCTCAACACCGACATGCACGCCTCCGCTTCGTGGTGACCCGCCCCGATCCTCCCGCGCGGACGGGATTCCCGCCACCATCCGGCGTCACTCGTGCATCATCGGCACCAACGCGGCTGCTTCCGGACACCGGGGCACGGTGCGCCCGGGTGCTTGCGGGATGCCGCGAACGGGGAGAGATTTGCCGGAGGACGACCGTTCCGGCCCGAAGGCGAGGTCTATGAAGAAGCTCATCAACGACGCGGACTCTGTGGTCACCGACGCCCTCGCCGGGCTCGCCGCCGCCCATCCCCGGCTGCTCGGCGTCGACCTCGCCACCCGGATCGTCTACCGCCGCCAGGGCGCGACACCCGGGAAGGTGGGGCTGGTGTCGGGGGGCGGCTCCGGCCACGAGCCGCTGCACGCGGGTTTCGTGGGGTACGGCATGCTGGGCGCCGCCTGCCCCGGTGAGATCTTCACCTCCCCGGTGCCCGACCAGATCATCGAGGCCACCACCCGGGCCGACGGCGGCGCCGGGGTGCTGCACGTCGTGAAGAACTACACCGGGGACGTGCTGAACTTCGAGATGGCCGCGGAGCTGTGCGCCGAGGAGGGCCTGGAGGTGGCCACCGTCCTGGTCAACGACGACGTGGCCGTGAAGGACTCGCTGTACACCGCCGGGCGGCGCGGCACCGGCGCCACCGTGTTCGTCGAGAAGATCGCCGGGGCGCTCGCCGAGTCCGGCGCGTCCCTGGCGGAGGTCGCGAAGGTCGCCGGGGAGGTCAACGCGCGCAGCCGGTCGTTCGGCGTGGCGCTGGCGGCGTGCACGGTGCCCGCGGCGGGCAAGCCGACGTTCGAGCTCGACGAGTCGGAGATCGAGCTCGGCATCGGCATCCACGGCGAGCCCGGCCGCAGCCGCGCGCCCGCCGCGCCGCTGCGCGAGGTGGTGCGGATCGCCATGGACGCGGTGCACGAGGACATGCCGCTGTCCGGCGAGGTGCTGGTGATGGTGAACGGCATGGGCGGCACGCCGCTCATCGAGCTGTACGGCGCGTTCGCCGAGGTCGCCGCGTACCTCGCGGAGAAGGGCGCTACGCCGGAGCGCAGCCTGGTCGGCAACTACGTGACCAGCCTGGACATGCAGGGCTTCTCGGTGACCGCCTGCCTGCTCACCGGCGAGCTGAGACGCCTGTGGGACGCGCCGGTGGAGACCGCGGCCCTGCGCTGGGGCCGCTGACCGCCCATGGACGCCGCGTTCTTCACCGCCTGGATGACCCGGACCGCCCTCGGCGTCGCCGCCGCCCGCGACGAGCTGACCCGCCTGGACGCCGCCATCGGCGACGCCGACCACGGCACCAACCTCGACCGCGGCTTCACCGCCGTCCGCGAGGCCCTGGCCACCCCGCCCGCCACCCCCCGCGAGGTCCTCACCACCGCCGGCACCACCCTGATCCGCAAGGTCGGCGGTGCCTCCGGCCCGCTGTACGGCACCGCCCTGCGCCAGATGGCCGCCCGCCTCCCCGCCACCGCCGAGGTGACGCTCGCCGACCTGGCGGACGCCCTGACCGCCGGGGCCGACGGTGTGCGCCGGCTGGGCGGCGCCGCCGAGGGCGACAAGACCATG
Organism: Sphaerisporangium aureirubrum; assembly: GCF_042658925.1. Lineage (NCBI taxonomy): Bacteria > Bacillati > Actinomycetota > Actinomycetes > Streptosporangiales > Streptosporangiaceae > Sphaerisporangium > Sphaerisporangium aureirubrum. The sequence continues at coordinate 98,781 of NZ_JBHSRF010000022.1, read as the reverse complement.
GTCGACGCCCTGGCCCCCGCCGCCCGCGCCCTGGCCGCCGCCGCCGGCTCCGGCGCCACCACGGAGGAGGCCCTGGACGCCGCGCTGCGCGCCGCCGAGGAGGGCGCCCGGGCGACGATCCCCCTCCAGGCCAGGAAGGGCCGCGCCAGCTACCTGGGCGAACGCAGCGTGGGCCACATGGACCCCGGCGCGGCCTCCACCACCCTGATCCTCGCGGCCCTGCGGACGGCCTGCGCCGAGGCGGCGAAGCCATGACGGTCGGCATCGTGCTGGTGTCCCACAGCGCCACCCTGGCCGCCGAGGCGGTGGCCATGGCCGCTCAGTTCGGCGGCCCCGGCGTCCCCGTGGCCGCCGCGGGCGGCACCGACGACGGCCGCCTCGGCACCAGCGTCGACAAGATCGCCGCCGCCATCCGCGCCGTGGACCAGGGCAGCGGCGTCCTGCTGATCCCCGACCTCGGCAGCGCCGTCCTCACCGCCCGCGTCCTCGCGGAACCCGACTACATCGTCGTGGCCGACGTCCCGTTCATCGAGGGCGCCGTGGCCGCCGTCGTCATCGCCGCCACCGGCGCCGGCCTCCCGGCCGTGCTGGCCGCCGCCGAGGAGTCCAGGATCCAGCCCAAGTTCTAGCCCTGGGGCGGCCAGAACTGCAGGGTGAACAGGTCGGCGCGGTAGGCGTCGTCGGGGAAGCCGGGTTCGCGGGCGTTGACCAGTGGTTTCCAGCGGACGCGGAGGTTCCAGGTGGTGGCGGGCCGGCCCAGGTCGAAGGGGGTGCCGTGGTCGACGAAGCCTTCGGAGGAGCTGACCGAGGCGATGCGGCCCGTGGTGAGGTGGACCTCGCCGGTCCAGGTCTTCTGCCAGGTGGGGTCCCGCGGTGGGGGCGCGGTCCAGAGTTCGTAGCGGACGTAGGCCTGGGCGTCCCACTTGGCGTGCAGTGTCACGCCGTTCGGGCCGATGTCCATCCATTCGCCGGGACCGGGGGGCTCCACCATCCACGGGTCGGGCGTGTCCGGCGAGCCGTCTTCCTCGGCCCCCACGTCGTGGACGCCGCGCAGGTCCTCGACGGGCTCCTCGTCGGTGAACGCGGCGATCATCTCGGCGATCGGAGACCATCCTTTCCTCGGGACGGGGGACCCGGCCCGGAGTCGCCCGGGCCGGGTCCTGGTTCAGCTGGTCAGTCGAGGTCGACCCAGAACTTGTCCCAGGCGATCATCCGGTTGTTGTAGTACCAGGCCTGGAGCACGTTTCCGTACCTGCGGTTCTCGTCGCCGGGAATCAGTCTGACGGAGAAATTGTGCCGGGGTTTGGCGTACGCCGCGCCTTCCCAGGTGGACGCGAACGGGAACTCGTCGCACCCCTTTCCCTCCTTCTCCGCCTTGGGGATACTGGCGAACTCCTTCGTGCACGCCACTTGCGCCGACGCCTGGTTCGCCTTGCGGTCGAGCTCGTACGGCGTGCGGGTGATCGGTCTCTGCGGACTGCCGCCGGGGATGTTCTTCGGCCCCACGACGTCGGGGACCGTCCGTCCTCCCGGCAGCGGATACGTGACGGCTCCGGGGGTGAGCGCCAGCTTCACGTGGTCGTACATGTTGGGGAACGAGACGCCCTTGGGGTTCACGTCGTTCCTCGCCCACCTCAACGCCATCACGTTGTTCGTGTTGACGCATCCGCCTCCCTGCTTGTTGTGCCACCTGACCGCCGGCGACGTGTCGCAGCGCACCGTGTCGGAGTTCACGGAGCGGAAAGTGAAGAGCAACTGGTTGCGGATCGAGCTGGCGTGGGTGATCGTGCAGGTGCCGAGCCGGTGGTAGCCGTTCTGCCGGGTGGACCCGAAGCGCTCGGTGATCTGCCACTGCTGCGAGTTGGCCGCCCATTGGGCCGGGGTGTAGTGACCGGTCGCGCCGGTCGCCGGAGCCGACCGCGGGCAGGCGCCGGAGTTCCCGGGGCTGTCGGGGTCGCCGATCAGGGTGGTCATCGCGATCTGGGCGTCCGCCAGGATCCCGGACACCGAATCAATGAACAGGTGTTTGGTCAGCTCGAACTCGCGGCTCTGCTGTTCCGGGCGGACGCGGTACATCATCCGTCCCTTGACCTCGGAGATCTTCACCGGGCCCAGGTACTTGCGCCACGTCCACTTGATCATGCGGCAGTACGCGAAGCGGTTCTTCACGTACCCCTCGCGGCTCTTGGTCCGCGGGTCGTTGAGGCACTCGGTGTAGCCGACGTCGTTAGGAGCCGTGGGCCCCGTCGGCAGGACCGCGCGGAAGGCGTTCGCGTCGGGTGTCTCGGCGGCGGCGACCCGCGCCGGCCCGGTGGCGGGCGCCTTGCCGCCGTCGGCCGTGGCTCGTGCCCGTGCGGCGGAGCGCGCCTTGGCGGGGTCCGCCATGGCTCGCCGGGCGGTGAGCATGGACCAGGTGGTGAACATCCACGTGTGCGGCGTCATGACGTTGTTCGCCGTGTCGCGCGCGCCGCTGACCGTCACGTCGTAGATGCCGTCCAGCGGCTCGGACGGGGTGAAGGTCAGGACGGTGCGGGCGGCGTTCATCGTGGTGGTGCCGGCGACCTCCTCCTCCAGGATCCAGTCGTACAGCGACACCTGCGCGCCGGTGACGGCCTCGCTGAACCGCGCCGTCACCGCCACGTTGGACGGCACGTTCTCGGCCCCGTCCGCCGGGGTGACCTCGACGACGGCGGGCCGCGTCGTGTCGGGGCCGCCCGTGGAGGTCGGCGTGGGGGTCGGGGTCGGGCCTGATCCGCCGTCGCCGTAGGTGACGGTCAGCACGGGGCCCGGCTCGCCCGGCAGGTCCGAGCGGGAGGAGGCGTACCCGCGGTCGTACGCCGAGGCGGTGGACCCCTCGTCGACTCCGCGCAGCATCAGGCCCTGGTTGGCCGCGCCGCCCGCCCACGCCTTCACGATGTCGGTGACCGCCCAGCTCCAGCCGGCGCCGGAGGGGGCCTGGCCGCCGGAGCATCCGTCCGGATCACGGGCGGTGACCTCGCCGGTGGTGGTGCTCGCCGGCTTGTTGCCCCACGTCAGGCCGTTCACCGTCCAGGTGCCGGTGATCTGCTGGGCCTTGATGCCGGACGCGGCGGTGCCGCAGCCGTAGGACTCGTTGTTGTACAGGCTCAGCTCGGCGGCCGTGACCGTCTTGCCCGCCAGCGCGGAGGTGTCGAACTTCAAGTAGCTCCGCTCGAAAATCCGGTTGCTGCCGCTGCCGTAGACGCCCGCCCAGAGGGTGTCGCCGCTCGTGTCCTTGGTGCCCGCGCTGTCGATCCAGAGATTCGACTGCAGCGGCAGGGTGATCGTCTGCGAACCGCCGCCGCCCGGGTCCGGCGGCGGGCCGGTCTCCGGGCCGAGCAGTTTCAGCTGGTCGGCGTACACGGTGACCGGGGCCGCCGGGTCGACGGGGACGGTCAGCCTGATCTGCGCGGTGACCGCGTTCTGCGGCGGCGCGATCTCCTCCTCGGCGTCCACGGGCTGCCAGGAGCCGCCGGTCAGCTCGTGGTCCTCCACACTCGACCCGGCGAGGGTCCCCGCCGCGTCGAACCAGTCGACGCCGTACCGCACGGTGACGGGGCCGGACGCGTGTACCCGGCCGGTGACCGCGTACATGTTGTTCCACCGGACGGGGATGCCCGCCTCGGAGCGCAGCACCGTTTCGGTCGCCCCGGCCGCCGGGACCACCTTCGCGGACGCGGTGCCGTCATCGGCCTGTTCCACCGACCGTTCCAGGGTGCCGCCCGTGACGGTCCACGGTGCCGTACCGTCCTCGAAGGACGGGTTGGCGTTGAGCACCTGGTCCAGCGCGGGGTACGTGGGCTCGGGGTTCGGTGTGGGATCCGGGCCCGGGTCCGGCGGGCGGGGCGGGTCGGCCGCGCCCTCCTCCAGCTCGGCGTCCGTCAGGCCGGGCGGGATGTAGGCGTCGATGAGCGGGACCTCCGCCGAGACGCCCGCGGCGGCGGCCTCCTGCTGGGCCTGCTCCCAGGGGACGGCACGGGCGGGCGGGGTCTGGTCCTGGTAGACGTTGCCCGCGTCGGCGTACGCCTTGTCCTCGGCGTAGGAGTCGGGGAGGTCCTGGTCGGCGGGTACCTCGCGGCCGACGGTCAGGGTCTCGGCGGGGGTGTAGCTGATGATCAGCACGGGGCCGCGGGGGTTGCCGGCCGGGACGTCGTAGCCGCCGTACTCCGAGGAGCGGTACCAGCGCCAGTTGGTGGCGACCGACTCGCTGACGGCGGAGAGCTGGACGCCGTAGTCGCCGGCGCCGTCCATCCATGCCTGCACCATGGGCTCGATGGAGTACCAGAGTTCGCCTTCGCCCTCGGGGCAGCTCAGGCCGTAGGCGCCGCGGGTGGCGAACTGGCCGCTGGTGGTGACGGGCGGCTGGGAGTTCACCGTCATGTTGGCGATGTTCCAGTCGCTGGTGACCCGGCGGGCGACGACCCCGGCGGTGGCGGTGTCGGAGCAGGTGTTGGTGTCGTGGTTCCACAGGCGCAGGTCGGCGTTGTCGACCGTGCCACCCTCCAGCACCGTGCCCCGGATGTTGAAGCGGATGTACCCGCGCCAGGTGACCGATCCGCTGTTGGACTTGCCGGCGATGATCCGGTCCAGCCCTCTGTTGCTGGAGCTGTTGGGATAGCTGGTGCTGACGAAGGTGTCCCCGTCGATGCCGGTCCCGGTCCAGGTGTCCAGCGGCGCCAGCAGCGTCACCGGGTACGTCACGGCCGGGTCGGCGAGGAACGCGGCGTCCGGTTTGAGGGTGATCCTGCCGCCGTCCACCGCCACGGCGGCGTCGCCGATCCGCCCGGCGTCCGGCCGGGCCATGGCCGCCGCGTCCAGCAGCTGCGCGCCGGTGACCGGCGCCACCGTCTTGCCGTCCCCGCCGAGCAGGGCGGCCTTGCCCTTGGCGTCCTTGCCGTACTTCATGCCTTTCGGCAGGTCCACCGACATCGGCACGCTGAGCTTCCCGGCCGGCCGCTGCCTGATCACGATCTTCTGGGTGAACCCCGTGGGCGTCGCGGTCACCACCAGGTCGACCCCGGCGCCGTACGCGGACGCGTACACGGCGGAATTCCCGTTCAATTGCGGAACGGGAAGTCTTCCCGCCGGGAATATACTCGCCGCACCTTTCTCGCCGCCGATTTTGACGAGGGCTCCGTCCCCGCCCGCGGACAAAGCCAGCTCTCCCTGAACCGCCTTGGGCCGGACGATTCCGCCTTCCAGCACCAGCGTGGTGTCCACGGGTGTCCAGGAGCCATTCCTCCGCACCCGGATCGGGCTGGAATGCACCTCGCTGTACAGGGTCGTGCCATCGGGATTCGCGTAGGTCGTCGACGTCTCGGTCCGGTACGCGGGGATCTCCACCCGCCTGTTCAGCCGCTTCGCCTCCTGCTTGGCCGGCCCCGCGGGATCCAGGGGATCGACCCCCTGAACAGGCGTGGGACTCGGCGGCGGCCCCGCGGCCGCCGCTTCCCAGCCGACCCCGGTCAGCAGTGACGCCCCCACGGCGCCCGCGACCACCCCGGCCCAGACCCTCCTGGACCAACCCCCGGCGCCCGGAGGGACCAAGTTCTCGCTGCTGCTCACATAGCACCTCGAATCACATGAAATCCACCGGATTCGAGGCAAAGGTAGCCCGCGCACACAGAAACAGAAATGTGAAAATAATCACTAAAACAAAACCGGATCAGCGGGTAACGAAGAACGCTTGTTCACGATCCCCGCCGAAAACCCGCTCGCAACGCTGAAAATATGCCGATCGGCAAATACATCCGGCGGAAATAAATGTGCCGGATAACTATCCACACGTCAATAGGCCCCCCTTGCCGGATGCCAAGGGGGGCCTGGGTGGCGCGAGGGGACCGGCGTGTCAGCGAGTGATCGCGGTGACGGTGACGGCCTTGCTCGGGGCCGGCTCAGGCATCCGCCCCCGCCGGGGTGCGGCGCAGGCGGACGAGGGCGGCGTCGACGTCCACGCCGCCCGCCTGGTTGTAGGGGAGCTTGGACAGCAGCAGGCCCATGCCGCAGGTGTCGGTGAGGGCCGCGAACGTCAGGCCGGCACCGATGAAGGCGGCCAGGAACACGGCGACCGGCACCCAGAGGCTCGCCACGACCGAGGCCAGCACGATGCTTCCCGCGACGAGCCGCACCTGCCGTTCCAGCGTCCACCGCGGCCGGCCGCGGTCGACCGGTGCGCCGGAGGCGATCCAGGCGTTCATGCCGCCGTCCAGGACGGCGACGTCCGCCAGCCCGGCGTCACTGAGCGCCGACCGGGCCCGCTCGGCGCGGTTGCCGGTCTGGCAGATGAGCAGCATGCGGCCGCGGGCGTCGTTGACGATGCGCCCCAGGTGGGCGTTCACCTGGTCGAGGGGGAGGTTGACGGCGCCGTCGATGTGCGCGGTGTGGAACTCGGCCGGGGTGCGGACGTCCACGACGAGGACGCCGGGGTCGGCGGCGATCTGTGCGCGGGCCGAGGCGGGGTCGATGAGGGACAGGGAATTCGTGCTCCCGTTCAGCTCCATGACACCACGATACCCCCTATATCCTATAGGTAATAGGGGATATGTGGCCCGTCCATCGCGCAGCGGCCGGTCGCGGGTGGGCGGGTATCGTGGATGGCGAGGAAGCGATCGAACGCCTGAACGCCTTCGACCCGCGGGTGCCGCGCCAGGGGCGGGCACCACAGAGGCGGGTGCTGCGCACGGCCGACCGCTTCCTCGCCTTGTGCGTCGGCCGTGCGAATCCTCGTCTCGTACGCCGGTCGTGCGAATCCTCGTCTGGCACGCCTGCGGCGCGGGGCCTCGGCGGGCTAAGGGGTGTCGCCGGGGAGGGGGAGGCGTTCCGGCTGAACGTAGAGGGTCTTGGCGTAGCCGGGGCCGTAGTAGCGCTGGAGGTCTTCCAGGGATTCCGTGGTCTGCGGGAGGCTCTTGAGGATCTGGGCGTGGGGCGGGAGGGCGTCGGGGTCCCAGGTCTCGGGGACCCAGAGGTTGGAGCGCATGAAGGCCTTGGCGCAGTGGAAGAAGATCTGCTCGATCTCGACGACGAGGGCCAGGGCGGGGCGGTGGTTCTTGACGACCATCTGGTCGAAGAAGGGGGCGTCGCGGACCAGGCGGGCGCGGCCGTTGATCCTCAGGGTCTCCGTGCGGCCGGGGATCAGATAGATCAGGCCGACGTGGGGGTTCTCCAGGATGTTGAAGAAACCGTCGACACGGCGGTTGCCCGGGCGGTCGGGGACGGCGATGGTGTGGTCGTCCAGGACGAGCGTGAAGCCGGGCGGGTCACCCTTGGGCGAGACGTCGCAGGTGCCGTCGGCGCCGGCGGTGGCGATGAGGCAGAACGGCGAGAGGGACAGCCATTCCTTGTCGTTGTCGTGGAGGGCGGTCCGCTCCTTGGTCACGGCGCGGGGCACGGGGGCGCCGATCAGGTCGCGCAACTCGTCCTTGGAAGTGATCTCCTCGGTCTGGGGGATGACCGTCACGGCACGTCTCCATCCGGGTGGGGGCGGGGAACCACCTCCACCCTAACCGGGGCGCCGCCGGCGCAAATAGCCGCCCTCGCCAGGGGTTTCGCTGATCATTTCCACCGGAAGTAGACGAACAGGCGGCCGTGGTTCTTGGCGTCCTTGTCGATGCGGTGGTACAGGGCTTTGATCTCTTTCTGGTCCAGGAAGCGCAGCACCTTCTTCTTGAGCTGACCGGAGCCCTTGCCGGGGATGATCTCGACCTCAGTGGCCTTGATCCGGACCGCCTCCTGGATGATGTCGCGCAGGGCACGGTCGATCTGATCGCCCCGGTTGTAGATGTCGTGCAGATCGAGCTTCAGCTTCACCCGGCAGATTCTAGCCACCCCGGTTTGGAACGTTCTTCTAACTGCACCGATCACACCGATTAACCGGAACGTGTCCATATTTGGTCACATATTGCCGCAGTTCAGTCCTTGTCACGATCTAGGCGGCGACTGGCATCGCATCTAGACTCCCTCACGTGCTGGGTCGCTCATGGAGAGGGCGGCCACGCACGTGTCGCCCGACGGGGAGGGCGGGGTCATCTTCCCGTGCCCGTCGACGGGTGGCGACTCCTCCATGCCCTGGTGGCGGCGAGTCCCAGCGGCTCTCCAGGAGGTGTCGTGCCAAGCAAGCCCTTGCCCACTTTCTTATCCAGAACACGCCGTATGACGGCGGTGGGCGTGAGTCTCGTAGTCGTCGGTGTGATGAGCCCGGCCGCACCCGCGTCCGCGGAACCGACCCCGAGTCCCGCGACCGCCTCGACCAGCAAGTGGAAGGCGACCCCGCTCAGCGTGGCCGATGTCGTCCAGGGGGCCAAGTCCCCGAGCGGCAAGCTGGCCAAGAGCGACACGGCGCTGTTCAAGGCCACATCGACCAACCCCGTGAACGTCGTCGTCAAGCTCGACTACGACTCCCTCGCCGGGTACAAGGGCGGCCTGAAGGGACTGGAGGCCACCAGCCCGCAGGCGACCGGTAAGAGCCTTGACATAAAGAGCTCGGCCGCCAAGGAGTACACCAAGTACATCGAGGGTGTCGAGAACAAGTTCCTCGGCCAGCTGGGCGCGCGCGTCCCGGGCGCGCGGGCCGGCCAGAAGCTGCGCACCGTCTTCGGCGGCATCGCGGTACGGCTCCCCGCCAACAAGGCGGCCGAGCTGCTGAAGATGCCCGGCGTGGCGGCCGTGCAGGAAGACAAGATCCAGAAGCTCCTCACCGATTCCAGCGGGGACTTCATCGGCGCGCCCACCATCTACAACCAGCTGGGCGGCAAGGCCAAGTCCGGCAAGGGCGTCATCTACGGCAGCCTGGACTCCGGCGCCTGGCCCGAGCACCCGTCGTTCGCCGACCCGGGCACCCTGCCCGCCGTCCCGCCCACCAAGGACGGCACTCCCCGCGTCTGCGACTTCGGCGACAACCCGCTGACCCCGGCCACCGATGTCTTCGTCTGCAACCGCAAACTGATCGGCGGCGCGCCGTTCCTGGACACCTACAACGCCGTGTTCGGCGGCGAGGTGTACCCCGACAGCGCCCGTGACTCCAACGGCCACGGCACCCACACCTCGACCACCTCGGCGGGCGGGCCGGTCGCCAACGCCAACCCGCTCGGCATCAACCGCGGCCCCATCGCCGGCATCGCCCCCGCGGCTGCCGTGTCGGTGTACAAGGTCTGCGGCGCCGAGGGCTGCTTCCCGTCCGACTCCGCGGCTGCCGTCGCGCGGGCCATCCTGGACGGCGTCCGGGTGATCAACTTCTCGATCTCCGGCGGTAGCGACCCCTACAGCGACCCGGTCGAGCTGGCGTTCCTCGACGCCTACGCGGCCGGCGTGTTCGTCTCGGCCTCCGCCGGCAACTCCGGCCCCGGCGCGGCGACCACCGACCACCACAGCCCGTGGGTCACCACCGTCGCCGCCTCCACCCAGAGCCGGACCTTCCGCTCGACGGTGACGCTCACCGGCACCGGCGGCGCCACCGCCACCGTGTCCGGCGCCACCATCACCGCGGGCGTCCCCACCGCGACGCCGATCGTCTCGTCCTCGGCGGCGCCGTACTCCGACCCGCTGTGCCTCAGCACACCGCCGGCCGGCCTGTTCACCGGCAAGATCGTCGCCTGTCAGCGCGGCCCGAACCGCGTGCTGAAGGGCTTCGCGGTCAAGCAGGGCGGCGCGGTCGGGATGATCCTGTACAACTCCACCCCGCTCGACATCATGACCGACAACCACTGGCTGCCGACGGTGCACATCGACCAGCCGGACAGCACCACCCTGGTCAACTTCCTGGCGGCCAACCCCGGCGCGACCGCGAAGTTCGCCCAGGGCGCCAAGACGACGTGGCAGGGCGACGTCATCACGTCGTTCTCGTCGCGCGGCCCGGCCGGCGACTTCCTGAAGCCGGACGTCACCGCGCCCGGCCTGCACATCCTGGCCGGTGGCACCCCGACGCCGGAGTCCCCGCTCGAGGGCCCGCCCGGGAACCTGTTCCAGGCGATCGCCGGAACCTCGATGTCCTCGCCGCACGTGGCCGGAGCGGGTGCCCTGCTGTTCGCGCTGCACCCGGACTGGACGCCCGGCCAGGTCAAGTCGGCGCTGGAGACCACCGCCAAGACCGCCGGCGTGAAGAAGGAGGACCGGGTCACCCCGGCCGACCCGTTCGACTACGGCGGCGGCCGCATCGACCTGACCAAGGCGGGCGACCCCGGCCTGACGCTGGACGAGACCGCCGCGAACTACGCCGCCTCGGCGGCCGACCCGCTGAACCGGATCGACCTGAACGTGCCGTCGGTGAACGCGCCGACCATGCCGGGCATCATCACCGCCAAGCGCACGGTCAAGAACGTCACCAACAAGACGCTCACCTACACCGCCACCGGCAAGGCGCCGAGCGGGGCCAGCATCGTGGTGGTGCCGCCGCTGTTCACCGTCAAGCCCGGCAAGAGCGTCAACCTGACCGTGGCGATCACCGCTCCCGAGGTCCCCGACGGGCAGTACTTCGGGCAGGTGGACCTCAAGCAGGTCGGCGGCAGCCGTGACCTGCACCTGCCGGTCGCGTTCTTCCGCCAGGAGGGCGCGGTGCCGGTCGACCAGACCTGCGCCCCGAGCACCATCCCGAAGAACACCGGTGAGTCCACCTGCACCGTCACGGTGCAGAACACCACGCTGAACGACACCTCGGTCACCGCCCTGTCCACCCTGGACAGCAAGCTGCGCCTCAACAGCGTGACCGGTGCCACCAAGGTCGGCTCGCAGATCGCGACCGTCACCAAGGACCTGCCCGGCCGCCAGCCGGACCGGCCGGAGATCGCCCCGGGCACCAGCCCCGCCGGCTACCTCCCGCTGGACCTGTTCGGCATCACCCCGGTGCCCATCGGGGACGAGCAGGCGCTCAACTTCAACGTCCCCGGCTACGTGTACGCGGGCACGACGTACAACCGCATCGGCGTCACCTCCAACGGCTACTCGGTCGCCGGTGGGACGACGAGCGCGGCGGACGTCGACTTCATCCCGCAGACCCTGCCGGACCCGACACCGCCGAACAACACGCTCGCGCCGTACTGGACCGACCTGGACGGCACCGGGACGCCCGGCGTCTTCGCCGCCACGCTGACCGACGGCGTGGACACCTGGCTCGTGCTGGAATGGCGGGTCAACCTGTGGGGCACCAACAACCTCAAGGTGTTCCAGCAGTGGATCGGTGTCAACGGCGCCGAGGACATCACCTACACCTACGACCCGGGCAACCTCCCCGGCGACCCCGGCGCGGCCTACGGCCTGACCGTCGGCGCCGAGAACGCCGAGGGCTCGGCCGGTGACCAGATCTCCGGCCCGCCGGTCGAGGACTACCGCGTGACCAGCACCCCCGGCGCCCCCGGCGGCACGCTCACCTACACCATGAAGGTGAAGGGCGTTACCACCGGAGTCGGCTCGATCACCACCGCCACCTCCACTCCACAGGTGAAGGGCATCACCCTGGAAGTGGACAAGATAACCGTCCAGTAGCACGCCCAGGCGGGGCCGGTCACCGACCGGCCCCGCTTTTTGCCCTCTTGCTCATTCTCACTTAGTAAGTGAAACTGAGTACGAGCGGAGGGGGGAGCCATGGGCCGTCGCCAAGCAGAGCTGGGACGCTTCACCGACGTCGCGTTGCTCGTGCTGATCAGCCTGGCCGAGGACGCCAAGCACGGATACCGGATGATCCAGGACATCGAGGCGTTCTCCGGAACCGTCCTGGAGCCCGGCACGCTGTACGGAGCGCTGATGCGCCTGGAGGACCGCGACTGGATCGAGGCCCTGCCCATCGTCGACCGGCGGCGGCCGTACCGGCTGACCCCGGCGGGACGGGAGGCCCTCAGCGAGCAGCTCGCAACGCTGCGCCGGGTGGGCGAGACCGGCGTGAAGAGGATCGGGCCCGCGGCCCTGGGGCCGGCGTGATGGCCATGCGACGGCTCGCGGCCGTGGTGCTCCGGCTGTACCCCCGTACCTGGCGGGCACGCTACGGGGACGAGATGCGGGACCTGATCGCGTCGCGGCCCGTGCGGATCCACACCCTGGCGGACCTCGTCCTCGCGGCGGCCGACGCCTGGGCGCACCGGCGCATGATCACGGCCCCTGGCCGCCGGGGACCCGCGCCCGCGCCGTCCGCGCAGAAAGGGTCCATCATGATCTTCGTGCTGGGCACGTTCGCCCTGACGCTCCTCTGGAACCCCGGCATCCGGCACGTTCCCAGCCTGGACGGCGGGTGGGCGGCGGCCTCCGCCGCGGGACCGCTCGCCGACGTGCTGGCCTCCGTGGCGGCGGCGGCGTTCGACGCCGCCGCCTACCTCGCCGTCCTCGCGTTCCTCCCGCCCGCCGCGCAGGCCGTCGTGAACGCCGCGCGCAGGCCGCACCCGGCGACGGCCGCCGTGCTGCTGGCCGCGCCCTTCCTCGCCCTCGGCGCCCTCGGCCCGGTCTACCTGCAGATCAGCATGTCGCGCTTCGACGTGGGCTTCCCGGTGGGACCGCTCGGCAACGCCATCACAGGAGGCTTCTTCGCCCCGATGGTGATCGAGGTCGGCCTGTTGCTGTACCTGCTGACGCGGGAGGCGCCCGGACTGTCGTGGGGCCCGCGCCTGATGGCCTACATCCACGTGGCCTGCGCCGCTCTGATCGTGGGTGGCTGGGTGCCGTCCGCGGTGCTGGTCGGCATGGGCGCTCCGGGCGAGTCCGCCCGGTTCTTCACGACCGTCGCGGCGAGCGCCCTGTGCAGCGTCGCCATCGCTCTCGCGGGCGCCGCCGTCTCGCTGCGGTTCACCACCGCACGCCCGGCGGCGGCCCCGAGCCCGGCGACGGGACTGAGCGGCGGGGCCGGGCGGCAGGGCTGAGCGGCGGCGGGTGAACGCGGGAAGGGTCCCGCGGACGTCTCCGCGGGACCCTTTTCCGTTTGTCGTGTCAGCTGCCGAAGCCGACGAGCCACGACTGGTTGGTGCCGCCGTTGGGGTACCAGCCGATGACCGGGGAGCCCGCGCCGCCGTTGCCGCTGACGTCCATGTAGACCGCGCTGTCGGCGTTCCAGATGGCGTGGGCGGTGATGGAGTTGGGGGTCAGGTCGGTGTTCCAGAGCTGGTTGCCGGTGCCCTTGCAGCGCCACTGCACCAGCTGGGTGCCGGGGCCGTTGGTCTGGAGGCACTTGCCGCTGCGCTGGTTGACGATCTGGTACGCGGCGCCGACCGGCTGGAACGTCCACACCTGGTTGTTGCCCGACCGCGACCAGACGATGACGCCGGCGCCGTCGCCGGTCTGGGCGTGGTCGACGTCCAGGTAGAGGAACGGGTTGGACAGCGGCACCACCCGGATGGTGAAGGTGCTGGCCGCCTGGGCCGGGCCGGAGGTGGCGGCGAGCAGGGCCGCGACGGTCAGGGCGCCGATCGCCATGGCCTTTCCGATAACGCGCATTTCAGTTGCCCCCTTTGGGGTATTCCCCCGTGGTAGATGTGCTTGGCGTGTGAAATGAACGTTATTGAGTAAGGCAGGGCCGGCACTTCGGGCAGCCACCCTAATTAAGCCTTTTGTCATACCTCAGATCTGTACAGTGCGGTCCTTAGGGTGCCAGGGTGACGGCATGCGCGCGACGGTCGTCAGCCCGGTCTTCGTCGGGCGGCAGGAGGAGTTGGCGGTCCTGTCGGCGGCGGCGGCCGCGGCCCGGGCGGGGACCCCCGGCTTCGTGCTGGTGGGCGGTGAGGCGGGGGTGGGCAAGACCCGCCTGGCCGAGGAGGCCGCGTCGGCCGCCGAGGAGGCCGGGATGCGGGTGCTCACCGGTCACTGCGTGGAACTCGGCCCCGAAGGCCTGCCGCTCGCGCCGCTGGTGGACGCCCTGCGCGCCCTGACCCGGTCGGCGTCGCCCGAGGAGCTGAACCGCTGGCTCGGACCCGCCCGCGACCCGCTCTCCCCGCTGCTCTCCGTCGTCGAGCCGGTCGCCGGGCAGGGGACGGGACAGGCCGCGCAGCTGCCCGAACTGGTGCTCGGCATGATCGAGCGGCTCGGCGCGGCCCGGCCGCTGATGCTGGTGCTGGAGGACCTCCACTGGGCGGACCACTCCACCCTCGGCCTGCTGGCGTACCTGACCCGGGCGCTGCGCGACGTGCCCGTCCTGCTCGTCGCCACGTACCGCTCGGACGAGATCGACCGCAGGCACCCCCTGCGGCCGCTGCTGAGCGGGTGGGTGCGAATGCGGCAGGCGCGCCACCTGGAACTGCCGCGCTTCGGCCGCGTCGAGGTGGAGGTGCAGGTGGCGGCCATCCTCGGCCGTCCCCCCGGCACCGACACGGTCGACCTGGTCCTGGACCGCTCCGAGGGGAACGCGTTCCTCATCGAAGAGATGGTGGGGATCGTCCGCGACGGGGGCGACGCGGCGGGCCTGTCCCCCTCGCTGCGGGACCTGCTGCTGGTCCGCGTCGAGGCCCGCTCGGATACGGCGCGGCGGCTGCTGCGCGCGGTGTCGGTGGCCGGGCGGCGGGTGCCGGAACGGCTGCTCGCGGCGGTCGCGGGGATGGAACCGTCCGCGTTGTTCGAGGCACTGCGGGAACTGGTCGAGAACCACCTGCTGCTGGTCGACGAGGGCGGCCAGGGCTACGAGTTCCGGCACGCCCTGGCCAGGGACGCGGTGTACCACGACATGCTGCCGGGGGAACGGGCCGGATGGCACGTCGCGTACGCGCGGGCGTTGTCCGCCGACACGGGTCTCGCCGCCGAGCCGTCCGGCGTGCCCGCGGCGCTGGCGCACCACTGGCTCGCGGCGCTGGACCTGCCGGCCGCGCTGCCCGCGCTGCTCGCCGCCGCGGAGGCGTCGGCGGGGTACGCGCCGGCGGAGCAGCTCACGCATCTGGAGCGGGCGCTGGAGGTGTGGCCCCGGGTGCCGGACGCGGCGGAGCTGACCGGCACCGACGTCATCGAGGTGCTGGCGACGGCGGCCGAGGCCGCCCTGCGGGCCGGGTCGGTGGACCGGTCGCTGGCCCTGCTGAAGCAGGCGCTCGCCGACCTCGGCGAGGACGGCTCGGCGTCCCGGCGGGCGCTGCTCATGGAACGCCGCGCCCGCGCCCTGCGCGACCTCGGGCAGCCCGAGGAGGACATCGCGCTGCTGCGTTCCGCCCTCGCGCTGCTGCCGTCCGAGCCCTCCGAGTACGCCCACGCCGTGCTGCTGACGTCGCTGGCCCGGGCCCACCTCGCCGAAGGCATGTCCGAGCACGTGGCGGAGATCGCCGCGCGCGCCGTGGCCGTCGCCGCCGCGGTGGGCGCGCACGTCGAGCACGCCGAGTCCCTCGTCACGCTGGGCAGCGCGCAGGCGGCCCTCGGGGACACCGAGCCCGGCATGCGGATGATCGACGAAGGGCGGCGGCTCGCCGAGCGGATCGGGGCCGTGGAGACCACGATGCGGGCGTGGAACAACCACAGCGACCTGCTGGAGATGCTGGGCCTGCACCAGGAGGCGATGGACAGCGCCACGCAGGGGCTGAAGCTGGCCCGGCGGACCGGTCACACCCGCCACTCGGGCACCTACCTCGCGGGGAACCTGGTGGAACCGATGATGCGGCTCGGGCGGTGGGGGGAGGCCGAGCAGGCCATCGCGCAGGCGCTGCGCGGCGAGCCGGAAGGGTTGTTCGCCGCGACCCTGCTGGACCAGTCCGCGCAGCTCGCCGTGCTGTCCGGGCGGCGGGAGGAGGCCACCCGGATCGCCGGGCGCGCCGTGAGGCTCGCGAGCGGCTCCCGTGACCCGCAGTTCCACCAGCCCCTGGCCTTCACCCTGGCCGAGGCCCACCGCCTGGCGGGTGACCTGGACGAGGCCCTCGACACGGTCATGGACGCGCTCGCGGCGGACAACTCCCTGTGGCTCGGCCGCTACTCGTGGCCCCTGGTCTGGCTGGGTACCCGTATCGCCGCCGACCGCGCCCTCCTCGCCCACGCCCGCCGCGCCCCCGTCCCCTCCCCCGCCGACCCCCTGGCGTCCATCGCCGCCACCGTCCCCACGGTCACCACCCCCGCCCGCGGCTACGCCCTCCTCACCAAGGCCGAACGCACCCGCATCGTCCCCGGCCCCGCGTCCGGCGGCACCCCCACCTCTCCCGGCCCCGGCGGCGTGGACGGTCCTGACGGCACCCCCTCCTCTCCCGGCTACGTGGACGCTCCCGGCTCCCCCCTCGGCGGGCTCTGCCCGGAGTGGCAGGCCGCGGTGGCCGCATGGCGGGGGGCCGGGGAGCCGTACCTGCTGGCGTACTGCCTGTTCCGGCTCGCGGAGGCACTGTGCGCGGTGGGTGAGCGGCGCGGCGCGGGCGACGCGGCCGAGGAGGCGGCCCGGCTGGCCGGGGACCTCGGCGCGGCACCTCTGTCGGCCGACATCGGGGCCTTGGTCCGCCGCGCCCGGCTCGCCTTCACGCCGGGCGCGGCGCCCGCGGAGCCGCCCGCCGGGCCGTCCGCGGCGGATCCCCTGGAGCGGTTCGCGCTCACCGACCGGGAGCGGGAGGTGATCGTGCTGCTGGCCGACGGCCGGTCCAACTCCCAGATCGCCACGTCGCTGTTCATCAGCCCGAAGACGGTGAGCGTCCACGTCTCCAACATCCTCGCCAAGCTGGGCGTCACCGGCCGGGTCGAGGCGGCCGCCATGGTGCACCGCCTCTCGGGTCCCCACCTGTGAGAAGGCCCCGTCCGCGCCGGTAAGGTACCGAGCCGTGGCCGAGGGGATGTCGTTGTCGTTCAGCCGCGCGGGCGAGGGGGACGCCGCGGCACTGGTCGCCCTGCGGGACCAGGCCGCGCGGTGGCAGGCCGCCCGGGGCATCGTCCAGTGGCGGCCCGGTGACATGGGGCTCGGCCACTTCCTCAAGCGCATGGAACTCGGCGAGGTGTGGCTGGCCCGCGCGGACAGGGGCGCACTGGCCGGCGCCTGGGAACTGTGGTGGGACGACCCCCTGACCTGGGGCGCCCAGCCGCCGTCCGCCGGTTACATCCACCGCCTCATGGTCGACCGCTCCGCCGCTCCCCCGGGTTCCGGCCGGGTCCTGCTCGCCGCCGCGGAACGGCGTATCGCCGAGTCCGGCCGCACGCTGGCCCGCCTCGACTGCGCCGCGAGCAACGCCCGCCTGCGCCGCTACTACACCGACGCGGGCTACACCGAGGCCGGCGAGCAGCCCTTGCCCCGCGGCTCCCGCTACCCGGTCACCCTCTTCGAGAAGCGGCTGCGCGAGGGCTAGCCGGAGGACGGCGGCGGCGAGGAGACGGTGGGCTCGTCCGTCGCGCCCGTGGAGGGGGTGGACGTCCCCGCGGTGGTCGGGCTCGGCGCGGGAGTATCGGTGGTCGCAGGTGTCGGGGTGGGTGTATCGGTCGGCGTGTCCGTCGGGGTGAGCGTGCCGGTGGGTGTGGGCGACTCCGGCGGGGACGGCGAGGTCACCTGCCCGCAGCCCGCCCCTGTCGCGGGGTCCGGGGTGACGTCCCCGGTGGGCGTCACGTCCGGGCCCGGCGTAGCACCCGGGTCCGGGGTCGTGTCCGGTCCCGCCGTCGTACCCGGGTCCGTCGCCGCGCCCGGGTCCGTCGCCGTCGCCTCGGGAGTGGCGTCCGCCGTGGGCGGGCCGCTGGGAGAGGGCGCGGGGGTGGGGTCGGTGGGGGGCAGGCAGGCGGGTGGGAGGATCAGGAGCTCGGCCGGGTGCTGGAGCGGGGGGCGCGAGGGTGCCGGGACGGCGACGCATTTCTGCGGGACCTCGACGCCCGCCCTGGTGATGGCGATCGACCGGAGCCTGCTGTCCAGCGTTCCCGTCTGCAGCGAGCCGCCGAACAGGCTGTAGGCCAGCGCGTACTCCTGCTCCTGCGACGTCAGCGCGTACACCGCGCGCACCTTCGTCCCCGCCGTCTCCATCCGCCGCCACAGCGACTCGGCGGCCGAGGTCAGGAAGATCCCCGCGCCGTGCGCCACCGCCGGGAACGGGTTGACCAGCAGGTCCGGCCACGCCCGCTCCAGCAGCGCCGCGTTCCGGCGCACCCGCAGATCGAGGATGCGCGTCGTCTGGACCAGCTCGTCCCCCGCCCGCGTCTCGGTCACCACGCTGAGCTGCCGCGGAACCGTGTCCGCGTCGAACCGCAGCACGTAGGACACCGCCAGCGTGCCCTCCCACCCGCCCTTCAGCCCGAGCAGCGAGGGCCCGTTGCCACCGGACCCGGCGGCGATCGTCCCGCGCCACGCCCTGGCCACCGACATCCCGCTCCCCGGGTACACCGTCAGCTCGGCCGCCGTGCTCACCTCTCCCCCGACCCGCAGCCCGGCCAGCACCCCCACGCCGATCTCACCGGTCCCCGCGACGGTCGCCCCCAGCTCCACGGTCATCCGGTTCCACCCCGCCGGCGGCCACGTCCGGTCCAGCACCGCCCGCATGGCCCCCTCGTCAGGGCTCTCATAGATGAACCCCACCCGCGCTCCCCCCACCACCGACGCCTCCACCCCCCTGGTGAACTCGGTGGACCACCGCCCCGCCACCTGCGGCAACTTGACCCCCACCTGCGCCCCCGCGTACGCCCCACCCCCGAGCCCGTACGCCAGCGCCGCCGCGTACCGCGGCTTCCCACCCGCCGGATCCTTCAACATCGCGAACCCACTGGCCGCCGACAGCGCGACCGTCACCACCGCGGCCTTGAAACCGATCGTGTCACTGTCGACCTTGTTGCTCACCTGGCACTGAAACGCCATCACCTCAGGCTCCGCCGGCTGACACTCAGCAGGCGTCGCGAACAGAACAAGAGCCATCAGAAGTCGACCGGCGACACGTGGATTCACCCGTCCATGCTCCGGCCCACGACCGTGCCCCACATGAGTACCCGCATACTCAACACGCCACGGTCGGCACCTGGCGTCCCGGCCGACGACACCGGCGACACCGGGAATGGGGGGCGGCGCGGGGATGCGGTGGGGCGGCGGTGCAGGGATCCGGGATGCGGGGATGCGACAGTGCGCGTCGGCGTCGGCGTCAGTGCCTCGCCGGGATGATGGGTGCATTCATGATCGCCGAGCTGACGGACAACCGGCCGACGACCATTCATGTGGACTCTTCCGCCACCGGCCATGTCACAAGCGACCGCGACACCGTACTGTCCCTACAAAAGCGGTACGAAACGATACGGCTGTGGGCCCACCCCGAGCGCATATCTCTCAAGATGATCGAGGAAGCGAGGCAGGAATGGACGTGAGCGCCGCCCTTTGGCAAAAGTCATCATTCTCCGGCGGCAACGGCGGTCAGTGCGTTGAGGTCGCCACCAACCTCCCCCGCGTGATCGCCGTGCGCGACAGCAAGCATCAGAACGGCCTGGCGCTCCTCGTCGACCCCACCGAGTGGCAGGCCTTCGTGAGCAGCGTCAGGAGGGGTGAACTCGATTAACGATCCCGCGCGACGTCCGATTCGTCGCATTCGTTAACTACGAACCTTTCGGTCGTTTTTGTCGCTAATGACGTCTCCTGGAAAATGCCCTCATGGTCACGATATGTGCGGGAAGATAACCCGACTACTAGATCGAACCCGAGTGCGCAGACCTGGAGATTGAATGACGGCCCAGCAGATCCTCGGCATCGTCGCCTGCGTTCTGGTATTGGTCGCGGCAGGCATCTTCTTCGCCCTGTGGCGGAAACACCACCGGGCGGGAAATGGTACGAAGTTCTGGCAGTCAATGGAGCGACTTCAATTCGTGGTCGGAGTGATAACCGGGGGTACCGCCTTGGTTCTGTCCGTCGTCGCCCTCTTTCTGGCGACGGAGGCCGGTACAGCCCCTCCCCGGACGCCGGAGGCGGGGTCGTCCTCTCCGCCGGTGAGCGGTGCGCCGGGGGACCCGCGGGTGGTGCTGTCCGGACGTGGCTTCGCGCTCGGGCCGCCCTCGTCTTTTCCCAAGCCCGAGACGGACAAGATCGACCTGGACAGCGGGTACCGGGGATACGGCCCGATCGTCGAACAGTGGGGCGTGGACTCCCAGCCCGACGCGGGCGGCCGGACGGAGATCATCATTGAGGACACCCAGGTCCACACGTTCGACTCCGACGAGCGGACCGTGGCGCTCCTCTCCCGGGGTGAGCCGGGAGACTACGCCTCCTGCAAGATTGCCCTGGCCCGGGAGGACGGCCGTGTCGCCCGCGTCTCCCTCGGCGATCTCGGGGTGGGGTCGCGGATGTGCGTCAGCACCGACGAGAAGAGAGTCGCGCTGGTCACCGTCGACGCCGTTTCCAGCGGGCCGGTCCTGACGATCAGCTACACGACCTGGGCCGGTTAGGGCTTGCGGGCGAGGCCGCCGACGATCGTGTAGTAGGTGGAGCCCTGGTGGACGAGGTCCTCGGGGTCGGGGCGCCATTCCGACAGCGGGACGAGGCCCGGGTCGACCATCTCGAAGTCGCCGAAGTAGGCCTGGATCTCGTCCTGGGTGCGCCAGCGGCCGGTGCCCAGTTTCTCGTTGCAGATCCGCTCGGATTCGAGGACCTGCTTGGAGACCTCGGGGTGCGCCTCGCCGGGGTTGAAGAAGTGGGAGACCGCCAGGTAGCTGCCCGAGGGGAGGATGTCGCGGAAGCGGGCGGCGATGCCCTCGGGGTCCTCGTTGTCGCCGAGGTGGTGCAGGATCGCGAAGAGCAGGAGGCCGACGGGCTCGTCGAAGTCGATGAACGCCTGGACCTTCGGGTCGTTCAGGATCGACTCCGGCTCGCGGATGTCGGCCTGGATGACCGTGGTGGTGTTGTTGGTGGCAAGCAGGGCCCTGCCGTGCGCGAGCACGATCGGGTCGTTGTCGACGTAGACGACGCGGGTAAGCGGGTCGACGGCCTGGGCCACCTCGTGCACGTTGCCCTGGGTGGGCAGGCCCGATCCGATGTCCAGGAACTGGCGGATGCCCGCCTCGGCGGTGAGGTGGCGGACCACCCGGCGCAGGAAGCCGCGGTTGGCGTGACCGGTTTCCGCGGCATTGGGATCGATCTTGAAGACCATCTCGGCGATTTCCCGGTCGACGGCGAAGTTGTCCTTGCCGCCCAGGAAGTAGTCGTAGACGCGCGCGATGCTCGGCTTCGAGGTGTCGACCTCGGGGGGGATGCGGTCTTCAGACTTCGTCCAGCTCCAGTCTTGCCCTGCTCCAGACACCGGCTGTCCCTGTAAATAGTCTTCCAGCGAACGGAATCCACACCATAGTAGATCTTATCCCCCGGGTGACCCGAAGAGGATTTTTGCAGCACCGGGTCATGACTACGGGTCAGGACAAATGTGTTGGTTCATATCGAACCATGTCATATCGCACGCACGGCTATGCCGGGATAGTCCAGCACCAGGCCGGATTCGTCGTAGGTCAGGCGGCAGGCGAAGCCGAACGCCGGGGAGAAATAGTCGTAGCGCCGGCCGGGGTCGGCGGTGCGGACGTACTGCTGCTCCAGCCGCTCCACGGTGAGGTCCAGGGCTCGCACGTAGGCGGCGGGGGCCTGGACCTCGGCGCCCACGGGGAGGGTCAGGCGGTGGACGGGGAAGGTGTTGGTCATGGCGGAGGACTCGAGGTCCACGTCCAGGCAGCCGTCCAGGTGGGGGGCGTGCTCGCCGTTCACCCGCCAGCGACCCTCGCCGTCGGACTCCAGGATGGTGTGCCGGGTGCCGGTGGAGGTGCGGCAGGTGACGTGGGCGGTGCGGGTGGCCCAGGCGGGGGTCAGGTCGATGCGGTACTCGACGATCCAGGTGTGGCCGTCCTCGACCGCGGTGGTGCAGCCCTCGACGCGGTGGCCGCCGGGCAGCGGGTGGAAGTAGGCCACCTCGAAACCCGTGCGTGCGTCCAGGTGCCGCCAGGCGGCGGTGAGCGGGGGCGGGGCGAAAAGCGTGGTGCCGGTCATCTCCTGATGCTGCATGGAACTCGGGGGAAGTGCGGGCCGTCGTTGCCGGGCATGGAAACCGTTCCGTACGGTGCCCTCATACGATCATCATCACTCCGTCCGGGTTCGCGGCGTCGGAGCGGTTTCCAAGGAGAGGACGAATCCATGATCGATCTGGGGCCGGCGGCGCGGGAGATCGTGCGGCTGCTGGACGGGGTGGGCGACGACCTGACCGGGCCCACGCCGTGTCCGGGCTACTCGGTCGCGGCGTTGCTCGACCACATCATGGGCCTGTCGCTGGCCTTCGCCTGGGGAGCGCGCAAGACGCCGCACGAGGAGCGGGAAGGCGACGTCTCCGCGCCGGGGAAGGCCACCGCCGAGCACCTCGACCCCCGGTGGCGGGAGGTGCTGCCTGGGCGGCTCACCGCCCTGGCGGAGGCGTGGCGGGAGCCGGGGGCCTGGGAGGGGATGACCGAGGTGGCCGGGGTGACGATGCCCGGGGAGATGATGGGGATCGTGGCGCTGGACGAGGTGGTGCTGCACGGCTGGGATCTGGCGCGGGCCACCGGTCAGTCGTTCACCTGCGACCCGGCGAGCACGGAGGCGGTGCTCGCGTTCACCGCCGCCACGGCCCAGCCGGACCAGGCCGCCGGCCGCGAAGGGCTCTTCGGGCCGGTGATCGAGATCCCCGGGGACGCCCCGGCGTTCGACCGCCTGCTCGGTTTCGCGGGACGCGACCCGGGCTGGCGGCCTGCTCAGGCGGCGTAGGTGCGCAGGTGACGCAGGGCGGTGGCGGCGTGGGGGCCTGACGTCTTCAGGCCCGACGCCTCCGAGGCGAGACGCTGGGCGGCCACCCGGCAGAAGGCCGCGGCAGGGCCGGTGATGCACGACTCGGCGTCGGGGGGGCCGAAGCTCCAGGTGGCCGTGCCGTCGGGGGAGGTGAGTTCGCAGCAGACCTCGTGGGCGGGCTCACCGGCCAGGGCGAGAGCGTAGGGCAGGGTGCGGTGCGCCAGCCAGGCGACGTGGCGCAGGCGGGAGGTGTCGGGGAGGTCGATGCCCAGCGGGACGGTGATGTCCAGGGCATGGGCCCAGTGCTCGGCGAGGCGGGTGGTGGCCAGCGCGGCGGGACGCATGGGGGCGGCCACCCACGGAAGGCGGCGGTGCGGGTCGGCGGCGCGCAGGGCGGCCATCGCGGCGGCGCGGGCCGTGCGCCAGCGCGCGAAGACGGCCGCGGGCTCGGCGCGCTCGTCCCGCACCAGGCGGTCCATCAGCTCGTCCACACCGACCCTGGACACCGGCCCCGCGCCGGACGCCGGGGCTGCACCCGTGCCGGACGTCCGGGCCGCGCCAGGCTCCTCGCCGGGGCCGCCGAACACCGGGAACCCGTCCGCGCCGGGACCGGCCACGCTGACCGTGACGCCCTCCTCCCCCTGGGCCAGATGCAGGACGACGTCGGTCACCGACCAGCCCTCGGCGGACGACGGGGACAGCCACTGGGCGGGGGTCAGGCCCGCCAGTACGGACTCGAACCGGTCCTGCTCCGCCACCAGATCATCAAAGATCACCATGACGCCGACTCTGCCACATCGTCAGTGGAGGCGACGGGGAAGATCGTCCTGGACGGCGGCGACGCCGGGGAGGTGGGACAACGCGGGACGGCCGGCGGGTGATTCGAGCACCACGACGACGCGGTCCGGCGGCAGCTCGCGGACGAAGACCGCGCCGGGGATCTCCGCCAGGCGGACGCGCAGGTCCGCGGCGGGGACGGAGAGCGTGAGGATGTAGGAGGTCCTCACCCGTGGAGGTAGCCCACCAGGTGGGCCTTCTCGGCCTCCAGCTCCTCGATGGCGCTCTTGACGACGTCACCGATGCTGACGATGCCCGCCAGGTGACCTTCGTCCACCACGGGAACGTGGCGGATGCGGTGGTCGGTCATTATGTGCCGGAGGTCCTCCACATTGGCGTCGGGACCGCAGGTGCGGACGGTGGCCGTCATGATGGCCGACACGGGCTTGGTCAGCACGGCGGGGCCGCTCTGGTACAGGTGGCGGACCACGTCGCGCTCGGAGACGATGCCCGCGATGGACTCGCCGTCCTCGGAGACGACCACCGCGCCGATGTTCTGCTCGGAGAGCAGGGCCAGCAGGTCGGTCACGGTCGACTGCGGCGGCACGGTCACCACCGCGCCCCCTTTGCGTCGCAGGATCGAGCTGATGAGCATTTGGCACCACCTCGTACACGGTTGTGCGGGACCGGAAAGGGTATCTCCTGACTTCCCCACCCGATGCCGTCGTTAAGCCTCTGAACCGGCAAAGCGCTGTGGTGAAACCTGACGCAGGGTATGCGCTCGGTCAGGGGGCCCCGCCGTCCGCCTCCGCGGCGCGGCGCCGGGCCGCCCGCCCGGGGGTGGGGTCGAGGAAGACGTGGCTCACCTCGGGCCACCTGCCGGTGATCGCGCGCTCCACCCGGTCGGCGGCCTCCTCCAGGCGGTCCCCGGTGTACTCGTGGCCGAAGTCGACCTTCGCGGCGACCAGGATGTCGCTCGGCCCGAGCATCATGGTGAGCAGCTCGACGGTCTCCACCACCTCGGGCCGGGAGTCCAGCTCGGCGCGGATGGCGTCCCGGAGCATCGGCGGGGCCGCCTGGCCGATGAGCAGCGAGGCGTTGGCCCTGATCAGGTACAGCGCGATGCCGAGCAGCAGCAGGCCGATCAGCACGGACGCGGCGCCGTCCCACAACGGCGACCCGGTGAGCTGGTACCCGAACAGCCCGCCCGCCGCGATCACGATGCCCGCCAGCGCGGCGGCGTCCTCGAACAGCACGGCCTTGACCGCCGTGTCCGAGGTGATCGCCACGTAGTCGCGCGGGCTGACCCGCCAACGGCGGGCCTCGCCGCGGATCTGCCGGAGCGCCCGCAGGAACGACACGGTCTCCAGGACCACCGCGACGGCCAGCACGACGTAGGACACCGTGAGGTCGGCCAGCTCCTCGCCGTACAGGATGGTCTGCACGCCGTGGGTGATCGAGAACCCCGCCCCCACCACCAGCGTCGCCCCGGCCGCCATGAGCGCCCAGAAGAACGCGGACTTGCCGTGGCCGAACGGGTGGGAGTCGTCGGCCGGACGCGCCCCGCGCCGTACCGCGAGCACCAGCAGCAGTTCGGTCGCGGTGTCGGCGAAGGAGTGGGCGGCCTCGGACAACATCGCCGCCGAGCCGCTGAGGAGACCGGCGGCCACCTTGGCCACCGCGATCACCAAGTTGACCGCGGCCGCGATGACGACGGTGAGCAGGCTCTCGGAGCCCTGCGAATCCTGCTCTTCCTGCCGGTTTTCGCTCATTTGCCGGTCCCTTCCCCGGCGTCCGGCGGCCTACCGGCGACGGAGGGAAAGTTTTCCCCCGTGGCTGACGGCCTGTCTGCCGGGGAGTTCACATGGATCCGCCGGTCAGGATAGGCCCCACGGGATATAGATTCACCACCATGAGCACGGCGGAACCCGACGACCTCGACCCCAACTGGCTGTCCTCTGGGGAGCAGCGAGCCTGGCGGATGCATCTCGCCGCCCACAAGCTCCTCGAACACCGGCTCGACCGGGAACTTCAGGAGTTCGGGTTGTCGCTGAACGACTACGAGATCCTTGTCAACCTCTCGGAGAGCCCCCTCCATCGCATGCGCATGAGCGACCTCGCCGACGCGACCATCCAGTCGCGCAGCAGGCTGTCCCACCAGATCGCCCGCATGGAGGCGGCGTCGCTGGTCAGCCGGGAGAGCTGCCCGGACGACCGGCGGGGCACCTTCGCGGTGCTGACCGAGCACGGCTGGGACACCATCCAGCGGGTGGCGCCCATGCACGTGGCCAACGTCCGGTACCACCTCATCGACCGCCTCACCCCCGAGCTGGTCAAGGCGCTGGACGTCGCGTACACCCCTGTCGTCGCGCACCTGCTGCGCATTCGCGCCGAGGAGCGCACGTGAGCGGGCCCCCGCGTCACGAGGCCGTGGGGCTGAACTACTACGACACCCTCATCGCCGTCTCCGACGACTGCCCGGCCGGCCACGCCGAGGTGCCCACCTCGCGCACCGGCAGGCCGACGATCGCCATGGTGCAGTACGCCATGCTCTCCGCCGGCCCCGGCGCCCTGACCCAGGAGGACGTGCTCTTCGAGACGTGGCTGCGGCGGCAGGAGCCCGAGCCCGCCGCCGGCGAGCGTCCGCGGCTGCGGCACGAGTTCTTCTCCAGGTCCCAGGCGTGCCTGCGGGCGTCGCCGCTGCCCAAGCGGCACGGCTGGGGGCTGCTGTTCGACGGGGAGGGCCGGGTGCGGCTGTGCCCGGTGGAGTCGGAGGAGTACCGGCGGATCGTCGCCGGGGAGGTCCCCGGCGTGACCGTCGTCAAGGCGATGCGTACCCGCCGCGGGTGACTTGTCCCTGTTTCACCGAACCGATACCGGCGAACACCTCTGCGGATGGGGTGCCGGTGGCTAGCATCCGGGCTGTGCACACGTCGCTCGCCGGGACCCGGGTCCCCGTACGTCCGCTCCGAGGGTCACCGTCCGCTCACATGGCCGTGGCCCTCGGGTGGCTGCTCGCCGTGGTACTCGCCGTCGCGGCGTGCACGTCCCCGGCGCCCGAGGCCGGGGCTACGCTGCCGGACGGCGGCGAGCTGCTGCGCAAGTCCGCGCAGGCCATGGGGTCGGTGAAGACGGTCGGGTTCACCATCGAGACCGAGGGCAAGCCGCCCGTGCCGGTGCAGCACGCCGAGGGGTCGCTGACCAAGGAGGCGGACGCCGAGGGCACCATCCGCATGAACGTCTTCGGCACACTGCAGGAGATGGCGTTCGTGCTGATCGGCGACAAGGTGTACTTCAAGGGTCCGACGGGCGGGTACCAGACGATGACGCGGCAGCAGCTGGCCGCGCTGTACGACCCGTCGGTGATCCTGAACCCCGACAAGGGGGTCGCCCATCTGCTGTCCACCGCGTCCGGCCCGAAGACCGAGGCCGAGGAGTCCGTGGACGGCGCGGCGGCGTACCGCGTCGCGGCGAACCTGTCCCAGCCGGTCGTCGCCGCGCTCATCCCGGGCGTCGACCAGGCCGTGGCCGCGAAGATCTGGGTCGACAAGGCGAACGGGCGGCTGCTGAAGGCGAGTCTGCCGCTCGGGGACGGCGCGACCGCCGGGACGGTCACCGTCACCTTCACCGACTACGACAAGCCCGTCGAGATCACCGCCCCCGCCACCTGATGAGCACTCCCGGCCCGGACCCCGAGTCCCTGTCCACCGTCGAGTCCCGGCTGCCCGGGGACACCCAGGCGACCGTGGAGTCCCGCCTGCTGCCCGGCTCGCGCGCCGGGGCCGCGCGGCGGGCGGCGCTCGGCGTGGGCGGGACGGCGGTGCTGCTGGCCGCGCTGGACGCGTACGTCGTGGTCACCGTGCTGGTGGACATCGCCAGGGACGCCGGGGTGCCGCTCAACCGGCTGGAGCGGGTCACGCCCGTGGTGACCGGTTTCCTGCTCGGGTACGTGGCCGCGATGCCGTTGCTCGGCCAGCTGTCCGACCGGTACGGCCGCCGCCCGCTGATCCAGGCGTGCCTGGCCGGTTTCGCCGCCGGTTCGGCCGTCACCGCCCTGGCCGGTTCGATCCCCATGCTGACCGCCGGCCGCGCGCTCCAGGGCATCGCCGGCGGCGCGCTGCTGCCCATCACGATGGCCCTGATCGGCGACCTGTGGGACGAGCACGCCCGGCCGCTGGCGCTCGGCGCGGTGGGTGCGGCCCAGGAACTCGGCAGCGTCCTCGGACCGCTCTACGGCGCGGGCCTGGCCGGGGTGATCGGCTGGCGCGGCATCTTCTGGGTCAACCTCCCCTTGGCTCTCGCCGCCGCCGTCGCCGTCCACCGCACGGTCCCCCCACCTGCCCCCCCGCCGTCCTCCGGCACGGAAGCGGGCCGGGCGCGGGGGCGGGTGGATCTCGTGGGCGGGCTGTTGCTCGCGCTGGCGCTCGGGGCGCTGGTGGCGGGGCTGTACAACCCCGAGCCGGACAAGGCCGTGCTGCCGCCCTGGGGGGTGCCCGCGCTCGTGGGCGGGCTGGTCGCGGCGGTCGCGTTCGGGGTGTGGGAGGCGCGGGCGCGGACCAGGATCCTGGACCTCACCGGGGTGCGCCGGGGCCCGTTCCTCGCCGCGCTCGGCACCAGCCTGCTGGCCGGGGCGGCGCTGATGGTCACGCTGATCGACATGCAGCTGGTGGCGCAGACGCTGCTCGGCACGGACGCCGTGGGCGGCGCGCTGGTGCTGGCGAGGTTCCTCGTGGCCCTCGCGGTGGCCGCCTTCCTCGGCGGCGTCCTGGCCCGGCGCTTCGGCGAGCGGGCCGTCGCCGTGGCCGGCCTCCTGATCGCGACCGCCGGTTACCTGCTGATCTCCCGCTGGCCCCTGGACCCGGCCGCCGCCGTCCACCCCCTCGGCGTCCCCCGCGTGGACGCCGACCTGGTGATCGCCGGCCTGGGCCTGGGCCTCGTGATCGCCCCCCTGTCGTCGGCCGTGCTGAGGGTGACCCCCGCCGACCGCCACGGCGTGGCATCCGCCTCCATAGTGGTGGCCCGCATGATGGGCATGCTCCTAGGCGTGGCCGCCCTCTCCGCCTGGGGCTTCCACCGCTTCCAGTCCCTCACCGCCGACCTGGACACCCCCCTCCCCTTCGGCGTCGACCCCCCCGAATACGCCCGCCGCCTCGCCGCCTACACGGCGAAGGTCAACGAGGCCCTCCACACCGAATACACCGAGATCTTCCTGCTGACCGCCGCCCTGTGCGCCTTGGCCGCCCTCACCGCTCTGGCGCTCCCCCGCCGCCCGGACTCTCTTGACCGTGCGGAAGGCGCGGCCTCATAGATGGCGAGACGTGGTACGGCGATTGCCTTCAACTGAGCTGTTCGGCCAGTCCGACGACGATGGCCTCGGGGCCGCGGACGTAGCAGAGCCGGTAGCTGTCCTCGTACTGCGCCAGCTCGCCGACGAGCTCGGCGCCGTGGGTGCGCAGGCGGGCGACGACGTCCTCGATGTCGTCGACGGCGAACATGATGCGACGGATGCCCAGCGTGTTCGCCGGTGCGTCCTGCGGCTCGGCGCCGATCGCCTTCGGCGTGTGGAACATCGCCAGCTCGATCCGGCCGTGGCCGTCCGGGGTCCGCAGCATCGCGACGTCCTGCCGGACGTCGTCGATCCCGATGACACGCTCCACCCAGCGTCCCTCGATCGGCCCCTTGCCCTCCAGCACCATGCCGAGTTCGACGAAGAACGAAATAACGGCGTCAAGGTCGTCGACAACGATGAGGACGTTGTCCATGCGCTGGATCGTCATGCTTGTTCTCCTTGGTGTGATGCGGCCACAGCGACCGCATCTGCCCCTGAGACGGAACCGCCAAGCCGTTCTCGACATTCACCACGACATCTTGGTGCGGCGTTCGCCGGGCCGGCGGTTCTGCCGGGCCAAGCAGAGGATCAAGGTCCTCGGCACCCGGGATCCAGGTCGCGATATGGCGTTAGTCTTTACTCACGCCGCTGCCTGCGTCGCGCGGAAAGGTTCGACAGGACCAGGACGGAAGCATGTCGGGAGAGATTTCGCCCACCGGGAAGCCCTCCGGCTCGTCGCCCGAGCTGCGGGCCTCGCACGCGGACCGGGACCGGGTGGTGGATGTGCTGCGTGTCGCGGCGGGGGACGGCCTGCTGACCGCGGACGAGTTGGACGAGCGCCTGGAAGCCGCCCTGTCGGCGCGGACTCTGAGCGAACTGACCGTGCTCACCGCTGACCTGCCGTCGGCCACGGCCGGCGCGGCCGGAGCAGAGGTCAAGGACGTGGTCCGGATCGAACAGGTCCACAGCGGCGCGATCGAGCGCGTGGGGCGCTGGGTGGTACCGCGGCGGCTGGAGCTCGCGGTGACGTTCTGCGAGGTGACGCTCGACTTCACCGAAGCAGTGATCACCCACGACACCTTGCGGATCGACGTGGGCATGACGGGGAAGACCCTGACGCTGGTCACGAGGCCGGGCATCGTGATCGACACCGATGGCCTGCAGCTGGTGCACAGCGGGGTCAAGTACCGTCGGATTCCGATGCACCCTGATGCGCCGGTCACTCTACGGGTGGAGCTGGTCGGCCAGAAGGTCCACGGCCGCGTGGTGGTGCGGCCCCCGCGCCGGACGTTCGGGCAGTGGCTGCTGCGCAGGCCCACGTCCCTTTCTGCGGGCGGTTGAGTCCATCGTTGTGATCTGTCCCGGCGAGGGCGGTCGCCGGGGTCTCCTACGCCGACCCTGCCCAGCATTAAGAGCATCTATGACGATCACCGCGCGACTGGTGTTCAAGGTGCCGCCACGGCCATTGGTGTTGGCGGGGTCGCCGGGCTCGGATCAGCGCCGCGGTGCCCGAAACCGTCGGCCCCCGCTAACGTGACCGCTTCAACGACTTGTCGTCTGCTTCATCAAGAAGAACGCCGTTGGCGACGCCGAGTTCTGTCCTGCCGACCAGGCCCGGAACAGGTAGTCCCGGGTCAGTGCGGATGTGGCGCGCAGGGGTAAGCGGTTGATGCTGGAGTGGAGGAGCCAAGACGGCGGGAGGGGACGGGCCGGCAGGCTCGGGGGTGCGGGGGTGTCCCCCGCTCGAACACAGCCCTTGCGTCCTTCGCGCGAAGCGCGTCCTCCGCAAGGACCATTCCCCCTGGCGTTCAGCGCTCCCGGGTTTCCCGCCGTACGGCGGCGCCGTATTCGCCGTACCACGTCCCGCCGACCCGGCGCCGATTCCCCTCCCCCGGGGCGGGGGCACCGGCCGCACGGCACGGGCGGCCTTGCGGCCGGTGCCGTGCGGCGTGGTGGACTTGAGGCGTTCCGGTGGGGTTACTTGCGTTTGGGGGCGCCGCGTTTTTCGCGGATTTTCATGGTTACTTCTACGGGGGAGCCGGCGAAGCCGAATTCTTCGCGGAGGCGGCGTTCCAGGAAGCGGCGGTAGGTGTCCTCCAGGAAGCCGGAGGTGAAGAGGACGAACTTGGGGGGTTCGGTGGTGGGTTGGGTGGCGAAGAGGATCTTGGGTTGCTTGCCGCTGCGGACGGGGGGTGGGGTGGCGGCGAGGATGTCGGAGAAGAAGGCGTTCAGGCGGCCGGTGGGGACTCTTGTGCTCCAGGAGTCCAGGGCGCGTTCGATGGCAGGGACCAGGCGGTCGACGTGGCGGCCGGTCTTGGCGGAGATGTTGACGCGCAGGGCCCAGGGGACGCGGACGAGCTGGCGGTCGATCTCCTTCTCCAGGTAGTAGCGGCGGTCCTCGTCGACGAGGTCCCACTTGTTGAACGCGACGACCATGGCGCGGCCGGACTCGATGACCATGCTGATGATGCGGAGGTCCTGCTCGGTGAGCACGTCGGAGGCGTCGATCAGGACGACGGCCACCTCGGAGCGGTCGAGGGCGGCCTTGGTGCGGACCCCGGCGTAGAAGTCGGCGCCCTTGAGCTCGCGCTCGCGGCGGCGGATGCCGGCGGTGTCGACGAAACGCCAGGTCTTGCCGCCGAGCTCGACCAGCTCGTCCACGGGGTCGCGCGTGGTGCCCGCCACGGGGTCGACCAGGACGCGCTCCTCCCCGACGAGCTTGTTGAGCAGGGAGGACTTGCCGACGTTCGGCTTGCCGACCAGCGCCACGCGGCGCGGGCCGCGCTCGGCGCCGAAACGCTGCGGCGGCGCGTCGGGCATGGCGTCCAGCAGCAGGTCCAGCAGGTCACCGCTGGCCCGGCCGTGCAGCGCGGACACCGGGCGGGGCTCGCCGAGGCCGAGGGACCACAGCGACGCGGCCTCCAGCTCCATGCGCTGGTCGTCGACCTTGTTGGCGGCCAGCACGATCGGCTTGCCCGCGCGGCGCAGCACGCCGGCGACCGCCTCGTCGGCGTCGGTCACGCCGACCGTGGCGTCCACGACGAAAAGGATCACGTCGGCCAGCTCGACCGCCACCTGGGCCTGCTCGGCGATGCGCAGCGCCATGCCGCTCGCCTCGGGGTCCCAGCCGCCGGTGTCCACCAGGGTGAACCGGCGGCCACGCCACAGACCCTCGTAGGTCACCCGGTCGCGGGTGACCCCGGGCACGTCCTCGACGACCGCCTCGCGGCGGCCGATGATGCGGTTGACCAGCGTGGACTTGCCGACGTTCGGCCGCCCCACGACGGCCACGACCGGCATCGGGCCCGAGTCGGGCTCCTCCGGCGAGAGGTCGCCGTCGTCCTCGAATTCCGCGAGATGGTCGGCGATCCAGCCGGTCTCCTCGGAGTACTCCTCCGTCACGTCACGTCCGTTCTTTAACAAGTCTCAGCACCTCGGCGATGACCTCTTCGAGGTTCAGCTCCGTGGTGTCCAGCTCGATCGCGTCGGCGGCCATCACCAGCGGGTCGGCCTTGCGGGTCGAGTCCAGGGTGTCCCGGCGGGCCATGGCGGCCCGCTGAGCCTCCACCGTCGTACCGGTCAGCTCGGCCGTGCGGCG
Organism: Sphaerisporangium aureirubrum; assembly: GCF_042658925.1. Taxonomy (NCBI): domain Bacteria; kingdom Bacillati; phylum Actinomycetota; class Actinomycetes; order Streptosporangiales; family Streptosporangiaceae; genus Sphaerisporangium; species Sphaerisporangium aureirubrum. Next base: position 66,471 of record NZ_JBHSRF010000022.1, on the reverse strand, counting down.
CCGCGCGCGGGCCTCCGGGCTGGCCGTGAGGTAGACCTTCACCGGCGCCTGCGGCGCCACCACCGTGCCGATGTCGCGGCCCTCGACCACGATGTCCCCGCTGCCGATCAGGGCCCGCTGCTCGGCCACCAGCCGGGCGCGCACCTCGGGGACGGCGCTCACCGCGGACACCGCGGCGGTGACCGCGGCGGTGCGGATCGCGGCGGTGACGTCGGCACCGTCCACGGTCACGGAGGATTCGTCCGGGGTGACGCCGAGGGTCAGCTCGGGCTCGGCGGCGCGGGCGGCGATCTCGGCGGGCGAGGTCAGGTCGACGCCGTGGTGGAGCATCCACCACGTGATCGCGCGGTACATCGCCCCGGTGTCGAGATAGCGAAGCCCGAGGGCGCGCGCCACGCCGCGCGACGCACTCGACTTGCCCGACCCCGAAGGGCCGTCCATGGCGATGACCAGTGCGGTCACGGCATCTCCCTCTGCGTCCCGATTGAGTTGTCCGCACACGAGGGTACCGGGAATCGATCCCTGCCCGGGCATCGAAGGCCCCCGTCACCGGGACGCCGCCGGCGGCGGGTCCTACGGGACGTGCCACCCGTGGGCGCGCAGGGCGGCGGCCAGGGTCTGGGCGGCCTCGGGCTGGACGGACAGCTCCACCGCGCCGAGGGGCAGGCCGGGGGTGTGCTCCAGCCGGACGTCCTCGATGTTGACGCCCGCGTCCTTGGCCACCTGGAACAGGCGGGCCAGCTCGCCGGGACGGTCGCCCACCAGGGCCAGGACGATCACGTACGAGCTCTGCGGGCCGCCGTGCTTGCCGGGGATCCGGCCGCGGCCGGCGACGCCGCGCCTGAGCAGGTCGGCGACCGGGGAGATGGCGCCGCCGTCGTCACGGGAGACGGCGCGCAGCGCGTTCGCGGCGGCGGCCAGGTCGTCGGAGACGGCCTGCAGCACGTCGGCGACCGGGCGGGCGTTGCCGGACAGGATCACGCTCCACAGGCGGGGGTCGCCCCCGGCCACCCGGGTCACGTCGCGCACCCCGGGCCCGGCCAGGCCGAGCGCCGCGTCGGACGCCTCGGCCAGCCGCGCCGCGACCGCGGCCGCGGCCACGTGCGGGGCGTGCGACACCAGCGCCACCGCCTCGTCGTGGGCGGCGGGGTCGATCAGGACGGGGTTGGCACCGCACATCTCGATGAGCCGCAGCAGCGTGCGGACGGCCTCGGGGGCCGTCGAGTCCCCCGGGCAGTACGCCCAGGGGCGGCCGAGGAACAGGTCGGCGCGGGCGGCGACGGGCCCGGAACGTTCCCGGCCCGCCATCGGATGTCCGGCGACGTAGACGCCGAGGTCGCAGCCGAGCTGCACGGCCTGGGCGATGGGCAGGGCCTTGACGCTGGCCACGTCGGTGTAGAACCGGGCGGCCTCGATCTTCTGGAGGTCCAGCAGCCACTGCGCGACGAACGGCGGCGGCACCGCGATCACCGCGAGGTCCACCGGCTCGTCGTCGCGCGCCCACTCCCAGCCCGCGCCGAGCTCGCGCGCCAGGCGCACCGAACCGGCGTCCTGGTCGGCGAGCTTGACGGTGACGCCGTGCTCGCGCAGGGCGAGCGCGATGGACGTGCCGATCAGCCCGGTGCCCACCACGAGGACGCTGCCGAGGCGGGCCGGGCCGGAGTCCCCCTCGGCCGGGACGAACTGGGCGGGTGCCTGGCCGTGGCCGGCTCCGGGGGACGTGGTCACTGGGCTATGTCCACCCGCAGGGCGACCGCCCCGCGGAGGTAGACATGCTGGATCTGCGCGCGAGGGCGGTCCAGCTCCACGTGGGCCATGAGGCGGACCACGCGGGGCAGGGCGCCGGGGACGTCGATCTCGCTGGCGCAGATCAGCGGGACGTCGTTGAAGCCGAGCTTGCGGGCGGCGAGCGCGGGGAACTCCGCGGTGAGATCCGGCGTGGACGTGAAGATCACGCTGATCACGTCGTCGGTGGTCAGACGGTTGCGTTCCATCACCTCGGTGACCAGCTCGGCCACCCCCAGCAAGATCGCCTCCTGATCGTTGGAGTCGATCTGGATCGCACCCCGGATCGCCCGTACCATGTCTTTCCCCTCGCGCGCCGCCGCCCGGACAGGTCCTGTTGCGGCCAGGTTACATTCCCACGGACGCGTACAGGTCCCCGACCTCGTTGACGGTGAGAGTCCGCATCGTCCCCGGCTTGAGGCGGCCGAGCTTCACCGGGCCGAACTCGATGCGGGCCAGGTCGATCACCGGGTGCCCCGCCTCCTCCAGCATGCGCCGGACGATGTGCTTGCGGCCCTCGTGGATCACGATCTCGACCAGCGCCTGCTGGCCGTGCTCCTGCACGATGGAGAACTCGTCGGCCTTGGCCAGGCCGTCCTCCAGCTCGATGCCCTTGCGCAGGCGGCGGTTGAGGTCGCGCGGGATGGGGCCGGGGACCTTCGCCCAGTACTTCTTGCGGACGCCGAAGCTCGGGTGGGTCAGCTTGTGGGCCAGCTCGCCGTCGTTGGTCAGCAGGATGAGGCCCTCGGTCTCGGTGTCCAGCCGGCCGACGTGGAACAGGCGCTCGGGGCGCTCCACCACGTAGTCGTGCAGGGACGGGCGGCCCTCGGGGTCGGACATGGTGCTGACCACGCCGATCGGCTTGTTGATCGCGAAGTACACGAGGTCGGGCGTGGTGGGGATGCGCTTGCCGTCCACGTGGATGACCTGCTTGGCCGGGTCGACGCGGGCGCCGAACCGGCGGACGACCTGGCCGTCCACGGTGACGCGGCCCTCGCCGATCATCTCCTCGCAGGCGCGGCGGGAGGCCACCCCGGCCGAGGCCAGGACCTTCTGCAGCCGCACGCCGTCGGGGACCTCGGTGGTGTCGCGCTCGTCGGTGTAGTCCTCGGGGAAGAACTCCGCGTCGCGCAGGGGCTGACGGGCGGTCTTGAACGCCCCGCGGGACGTCGCGCCGCCCCGTCCGGCCCTCGGCGCCTGCGGGCGCCCGCCGCGGCCGGACGCGCCGGTCGTGGTGACGCGCCCGGTGCCGCCGCGGCCGTACCTGCCGCGCGAGCCGGCGGCCTCGCCGATGGTGCGCACCTCGTCCCGGCGGGAGTCCCGCCGGTCGCCGCCGTACGAGGGACGGGAGTCGCGGGACGAGCCCCCGCGGTCGTCGCTGTAGGAGGAGCGCCCGCGGTCGTCGCGGCGGTCACCGCCGGAGGGACGGTCGCCGTACGGACGGGGCCGGTCGCCGAAGGAACGGCCACGATCGTCACCGTAGGAACGGCCACGGTCGCCGCCGGAAGGACGGTCACCGTAGGAACGGCCACGGTCCTCGCGGGAGTCACGGCGGTCACCGCCGGAGGGACGGTCGCCGTACGGGCGAGGCCGGTCGCCGAAGGTACGGCCACGGTCGCCACCGGAAGGACGATCGCCGTAGGAACGGCCACGGTCGCCACCCGAGGGACGGTCACCATAGGAACGGCCACGGTCAGAGTCACGGCGGTCGCCACCGGAGGGACGGTCGCCGTACGCACGGGGCCGGTCGCCGAAGGAACGGCCACGGTCGCCACCGGAAGGGCGATCGCCGTAGGAACGCCCGCGGTCGCCACTGGAAGGCCGGTCGCCGAAGGAACGGCCCCGGTCGCCACCCGAAGGACGGTCACCATAGGAACGGCCACGGTCGCCACCCGAAGGACGGTCACCGAAGGAACGGCCCCGGTCACCGCCGGAAGGACGGTCACCATAGGAACGGCCACGGTCGCCACCCGAAGGGCGATCGCCGAAGGAACGGCCCCGGTCACCGCCGGAAGGACGGTCGCCAAAAGAACGGCCGCGGTCGCCGCCCGAGGGACGGTCGCCGTAGGAGCGGCCGCGGTCCTCACGGGGAGAATCGCGGCGGTCGCCGCCGGAGGGGCGGCGGTCGTCGCGGGAGAAGCTCCGGCCGTCGCCGCCGGAGGGGCGGTCGCGGTCGCCGGAGGGGCGCTCGCCGTAGGACCGGTCGCGGTCCTCACCGCCGCGACGGTCGTCGCGGCGGTCCGCCGAGCGGGGGCCGCCCCGGGAGGGGCCCTGGGCGCCGGTGCGGGAGCCGCCCCGGGTCACGTACGCCCCACCGGAACGTCCTGCGGACCCGCCACGGGGGCCCTGGGCGCCGCCGCGCCCTCGACCGCGTCCATCACCGGACGGGGTGCCTTTTCTGATCACTTCTGCTGCTCCTCTAAGTTGTTCAGGTCGTCGGGGAGGAACGGGGCGAGCGCGGGCAGCTCGTCGAGGCTCCGCAGCCCCAGCCTCTCCAGGAAGAAAGAACTCGTGCGGTACAGGACCGCCTGGCTCTCGGGGTCGGTGCCCGCCTCCTCGACCAGCCCGCGGGCGGTGAGGGTGCGCATGACACCGTCGCTGTTGACGCCGCGCACGGCGGCGACCCTGGCCCGGCTCACCGGCTGGCGGTAGGCGACCACCGCCAGGGTCTCCAGGGCGGCCTGGGTGAGCCTGGACTGCTGCCCGTCGCGGACGAACCGCTCCACGACGGCCGCGCACTCGGCGCGGGTGTAGAGGCGCCAGCCGCCGGCGACCTCACGTAGGTCGAACCCCCGGCCCGCCTCCGTGTATTCCCCGGACAGCTCGCGCAGCGCCTCGGCGACCTCACGGGAGGGCCGCTCCAGCACCTGGGCCAGGGTGACCTCGGCCACCGGCTCGTCCACGACCAGCAGGATCGCCTCCAGCGACGCCCGCAGCGCCGGCTCGGCCGTCACATGGACGTCCGCGCCGTCGGCGAGGGCCGCGCCGTCGGTCAGGTGCTCGGTGTCGTCAGGGCTCATCGTCCGCCTCTTCGCCGTCCCGGCCGGTCGCGCCGGAGCCGTCCTCGCCCGTCCGCCCCGTGCCGGGCGCCAGGCTCTCGTCGTAGTCGTCGGTGACCGCGACGTCGCCGTCGTCGGCACCGGTCCAGGTCACGTGCAGATCGCCGAGCGGCTCGATCTGTTCGAACGACACCGCCGACTCCCGGAACAGCTCCAGGATGGCGAGGAAGCGTGCGATGACCTCGAAGGTGCCCGCACAGTCGGCGGTCAGGGCCCGGAACGTCGCCCTGCGCACGCGCCGGAGCCGTTCGACAAGAATAGCCGCTTGCTCGCGGACGTTGGCCACGGGCTGATAGATGTGCGCGGTGGAGACGGTGGGCGGCAGCTTGGGGGTGAACACCCGGCCCGCGATCCGCGCGAACCGGTCGGGACCCACCCCGAGCACCAGCTCGGGCAGCAACCCGGCGAACTGCGGCTCCATCGGCACGACCCGGGGGAAGCGCAGCGCCTCCTCCGCCATCAGCCCGGAGAAGACCTTCGCCACCTCCTTGTACGCCCGGTACTGCAGCAGCCGGGCGAACAGCAGGTCGCGGGCCTCCAGCAGCGCCAGGTCCTCTTCGTCCTCCACCTCGCCGGTCGGCAGCAGCCGGGCGGCCTTCAGGTCGAGCAAGGTGGCCGCGACCAGCAGGAAGTGGCTGGTCTGGTCCAGGTCCCACTCGGGGCCCCTGCCGCGGATGTAGGAGATGAACTCGTCGGTCACCTGGTGGAGGGAGACCTCGGTGATGTCGAGCTTGTGCTTGGCGATCAGCCCGAGCAGCAGGTCGAACGGCCCCTCGAAGACCTCCAGGTGCACCTGGAAGGCATCGGAGCGGGCCGCGGCCGCCGGCTGGTCTGTCACCTCCTCATTGTCGCGCACGGGTACGCCGATCCGCGTCACCCGAGGTCACGCGGCCGCGGGAGCGTCTCAGGCCTGCTCCGCCGACCAGCGGGCGAGCACCTCGCGGGCCAGCTCGCGGTAGGCGGTGGCGCCCATGGACGCGGGGTCGAACTGCGTGATCGGCTCGCCGGCCAGGGTGGCGTCCGGGAACCGCACGGTGCGGTTGATCACCGTGTGGAACACCTTGTCGCCGAACCCCTGCATGATCGTCGAGAGGACCTCGCGCGCGTGGAGGGTGCGCGGGTCGTACATCGTGGCGAGGATGCCGTCGATCTCGAGGTTCTTGTTCAGCCGCTCCTGCACCTTGGTGATCGACTCCATCAGCAGGGCGACGCCGCGCAGCGCGAAGAACTCGCACTCCAGCGGCACGATCACGCTCTGCGCGCAGGTGAGGGCGTTGACGGCCAGCAGGCCGAGCGACGGCTGGCAGTCGATCAGGCAGATGTCGTAGTCGGCCAGCAGCGGCTCCAGCGAGCGGCCCAGGGCGTACTCGCGGGCGACCTCGTTGACCAGCCGGATCTCGGCGCCGGACAGGAAGATGTTGCTGGGCAGGAGGTCCATGCCCTCGACGCTGGTGCCGAGCAGGACGTCGTCGACCGTGACGTCCGGCTCCTCCATGATCAGGTCGTAGACCGTGGCCTCGAGGGGGCGGGGGTCGATGCCGAGACCCACCGACAGGGCGCCCTGGGGGTCGAAGTCGACGAGGAGCACCCGCTGGCCGCACTCGGCCAGAGAGGCGCCGAGATTGATCGTCGTGGTGGTCTTGCCGACGCCGCCCTTCTGGTTGACCATGGCCACGACCCGCGCGGGCCCGTGGGTGGTGGGCGGGACAGGGTCGGGGAAGACGGGACGCGGACGGCCGGTGGGACCCAGAATTCCCTCGCTCCTGGGGTCGCCCCAGCTACCGTCCGGGCCTCCAGTGAGCTCCCGCATGGACGTGTCTGTGGTCGTCACCAGTTGAACCTCCCTGACGGTCCCGAACCGGACCGTCCGGACGGACACTATGGGGTCGGCACGTATGCGGCAAGGCGACGCGCCAGTGGGCTATGAAGTTGGCAGCGGGGCACAGGGATGGGCCGCCGCGTGCGCCGCGCGGAGCCGGTCGACCCCGGCCGGCGTGTAGACCTGAGTGGTCGTGACCGACGCGTGGCCGAGCAACTCCTGGACAACCCTAACGTCCACCCCGTCGTCAAGGAGGTGAGTTGCGAACGAATGCCGCAACATGTGAGGCGACACGCCCACCAGGCCGGCGCGCTCGGCGGCGGCCTGGAGCACCTCCCAGGCGCCCTGCCTGGTCAGCCTGCCGCCGCGGGCGTTGAGGAACAGCGCCGCGGTGCCGCGGCCGTGCGCCCAGATCACCGGCCTGGCCAGGGCGAGGTACGCGCTCAGCGCCTCGCCCGCGTACCGGCCGAGGGGGACGGTGCGCACCCGGCCGCCCTTGCCGGGCAGCCGCACCCGCAGGGGGTCGACGTCGTCGACGGTCAGCCCGACGGCCTCGGAGATGCGGGCGCCGGTGCCGTACAGCACCTCCAGCAGGGCCCGGTTGCGGTGGGTCAGCGGCGAGTCCGCCGGGCCGGCCGCCGCGATGAGGCGCTCCACGTCGGCGACCCCGATGGCCTTCGGCAGGCTGGGCGGCCTGGCCGGCGGGTGGACGTCGCGGGCCGCGTCGTGCGCGCAGAGCCCTTCGCGCACCGCGAAGCGGTGGAGCCCCCGCACCGCCGAGACGGCGCGGGCCGCCGAGCCCGCCGCCAGCGCCCGGTGGCGCTCGTCGCCCGCCCGCAGCGCGGCCAGGAACGTCTCGACGTCGCCCTCGTCCACGTCGGCCAGTGAACGGCGCCCGAGCGACCCGAGGTGCCCGAGGTAACGGGACAGGTCGCGGCGGTAGGAGGCCAGGGTGTTGGCCGCGAGCCCCCGGTCGGCCGCGAGGTGGGCGAGGTAACCGTCGATCACGGCCTCGGCGTGGGGGCTCAAAGGGCTCCGGACCTCCTGTCAGGCCTCCTCGGCGTCGGGGGGACGCAGGGCGGTGAAACCGTCCGACGAAGCGGCGTACGCGGCGAGGATACCGGCCACGGCCGGGGAATTGTGGATCAATCCGCGCAGCGCCCTGGACACCGCGTCGGCGAGTGGAACCCACACCACCGGCATGTCCGTCTCCTCGTTCTGGGGCACGAAGTCGAGCTCGCCGGGGGCGAGTTCCGTCAGGTCGCGGGCCAGGAAGATCCGGATGCGCTCGTCCGACATGCCGGGGCTGGTGAGGATGTCCAGCAGGGTGTGCCAGGTCTTGGCGCGGTAGCCCGCCTCCTCGGCGAGCTCGCGCGCCGCGCAGTCCACCAGCGGCTCCCCCGGCACGTCCCTGATGCCGGCCGGGAGCTCCCACAGCAGCTTGCGGGGCGGGTGGCGGTACTGGCGCAGCAGCAGCACCCGGCCCTCGTCGTCCAGCGCGAGCACGGCTACCGAGCCGGGGTGCCGGACGTAGTCGCGGTCGGCGGCGCCGTCGCCGGGCATGCGGACCTTGTCGGTGGCCACCGCGATCACCCGGGCGCGGAAGTGCTCGGCGCTCGCCAGCACCTCCCACGACTCCGGCACATCGGTGACGTCCTCGGCGGTCAGCCCGTGCGGGGCCCTCGCGTCGGGGCTCACGCGGTCCGCCCGGCCTTGGCCTCGGTCTCCCGGATGTCGGCGTAGTTCTGCGCGGCCTCGATCAGGCCGTTGAACAGCGGGTGCGGACGGGTGGGGCGGGAGCGGAACTCCGGGTGGGCCTGGGTGCCGACGAAGAACGGGTGGACGTCGGGGTCCAGCTCGGCGTACTCGACCAGGCGGCCGTCCGGCGACAGGCCGGAGAACACCATGCCGACCCGCTCCAGGGGCTCGCGGTAGGCGTTGCCCACCTCGTACCGGTGGCGGTGCCGCTCGTCGGCGTGGGTGGAGCCGTACAGCCTGCGGACGATGGAGCCGTCCGACAGCTTGGCCGGGTACAGGCCGAGGCGCATGGTGCCGCCCATGTCGCGCTCGCCCGCCACCACGTCCTCCTGGTCGGCCATGGTGGAGATGACCGGATGGGGGGTGTCGGGGACGAACTCGGTGCTGTTGGCGTCCTCGATGCCGGCCAGGTTGCGGGCGGCCTCGATGACCATGCACTGCATGCCGAGGCAGATGCCGAGCAGGGGGACGCGCCGCTCGCGGGCGTGCCGGACCGCGCCGACCTTGCCCTCGATGCCGCGCACCCCGAAGCCGCCGGGGATCAGCACGCCGTCCACGCCGTCGAGCTCGCGGGCGGCGCCCTCTGGGGTCTCGCAGTCGTCGCTCTTCACCCAGCGGATGTTGATCCGGGCGTCGCGGGCGAACCCGCCGGCGCGCAGGGCCTCGGTGACCGACAGGTAGGCGTCGGGCAGGTCGATGTACTTGCCGACGAGGGCGATGGTGACCTCGGTGGCGGGGCGGTGCACGCGGCGCAGCAGCTGGTCCCACTCCTGCCAGTCGACGTCGCGGAACGGCAGGCCGAGGCGGCGGATGACGTACGCGTCCAGGCCCTCGGAGTGCAGGACCTTCGGGATGTCGTAGATGCTCGGGGCGTCCATCGCCGAGACCACCGCGTCCTCGTCGACGTCGCACATCAGGCTGATCTTGCGCTTGAGCGAGGTGGTGATGGGGCGGTCGGAGCGGCAGACGATCGCGTCGGGCTGGATGCCGATGCTGCGCAGGGCGGCCACCGAGTGCTGGGTGGGCTTGGTCTTCAGCTCGCCGCTCGGGCCGATGTACGGCAGCAGCGAGACGTGCAGGAAGAAGACGTTGTCCCTGCCCACCTCGTGGCGGACCTGGCGGACGGCCTCCAGGAACGGCAGCGACTCGATGTCGCCGACCGTGCCGCCGACCTCGGTGATCACCACGTCGACGTCGGGGGAGGCCATGCCGCGGATGCGGTCCTTGATCTCGTTGGTGATGTGCGGGATCACCTGCACCGTGTCGCCGAGGTACTCCCCGCGCCGCTCCTTGGCGATCACGTTGGAGTACACCTGACCGGTGGTCACGTTGGCCGAGCCGTGCAGCTCGGTGTCCAGGAAACGTTCGTAGTGGCCGACGTCGAGGTCGGTCTCGGCGCCGTCGTCGGTGACGAAGACCTCACCGTGCTGGAACGGGTTCATCGTTCCGGGGTCGACGTTGAGGTAGGGGTCCAGCTTCTGCATGGTGACCCGCAGGCCGCGAAGCTTCAGCAGGCGCCCCAGGCTGGAGGCGGTGAGCCCTTTACCGAGACTGGAGGCGACGCCTCCGGTGACGAACAGATGCTTTGTTGGTGCGGCGCTGCGCAAGGAGGGTCTCCCGTGGTCCGTCGTGTCGCGGCCGTCCGGCGAGCGGCCGCGTGTCCACGGGCTCTCAGAATATCAAAGGCGGCCTGCGAAGTGCCCGAACACTTCCCGGGCCTCCGTTCCCAGCATGCTAACCACGGGGTAACTTTTCCGATTATGTCACCCCGTGAGGTAATACGCCGGTTCGCTGGCGCCCTGGTACACCGTGCGTGGTCCGTCCTGCGGGTGGCCGGTGCGGTCACGCCGCGGACCCCCGCACGGTACCGCTTCCGGCGGCTAGGCGAAGGGGCCTGCCTGGCCTTCCCCCAGGGCGCGATCTTCGGGGAGGCGTGGATCGAGATCGGCGACCACACCCTGGTCGGCGAGCGGGTGTCCATCTCGGCCGGCATGGGTCCCGGCGTGGACCTCGGGCCGCACTCCCTGGTCCGCGTCGGCGCCCGCTGCTCCATCGGCCGCGGCAGCCACATCGTCGGCCATCACTCGATCGACATCGGCGACGACGTCTTCACCGGCCCGTACGTCTACATCACCGATCAGAACCACGTGTACGACGACCCCGAGACGCCCATCGGCCGCCAGTGGCCCCGCAACAACCCCGTCTCCATCGGCGCGGGCTCGTGGCTCGGCACCGGCGCCATCATCCTCCCCGGCACCCGCATAGGCCGCCAGTCCGTGGTCGCCGGCGGCGCCGTGGTCCGCGGCGAGTTCCCCGACCACTGCGTGATCGCCGGCGTCCCCGCCCGGGTGGTCCGCCGCTACTCCCCCGGCTCCGGCTGGCACGCCCCCCTCCACGACGCTTCCATGCACGACGCCCCGCTACGGGGAACCTCCCTGGACGACGCCCCCCGGCGGGGCACGCCCCTGGACGACGGCCCCCTGCGCGACGCCTCCCCGCTTCCACGGGACGCCTCCCTGCTTCCCGCACCCCGGCACGACCCCTATCCGCACGACGCCACCCCGCCCGGCGCCCCGGACCCCCGTCCCGGCGCCTCCGTGCCCCCTGGCGACCTCCCAGCCCCTTCCCGGCTGGACGAGGTGCCCCTCGCCACCGAGGACGGCTGGGAGGGGCCTACGGCCCTCCCGGGGCCCGGCGCCCTCCGGACCCTGCGCCCCGGCGCCTGAAGGCCTGAAGGCCGTCCGGACGGCCGGGCGGGAACGCGGACCGCCCCCTCCTTCGTTCCGTCATCAAGACGATCTCGAAGGAGTGAAGCATCCGATGCTGGCGGCGCTGACCGGTCTCGGCCTGTCCACCGCGGCGGGACTGAACGCCTACATCCCGCTGCTCGTGGTGGGCCTGGCCGCCAACCTCACCGACGCCGTGAAACTCCCCGACGGCTACGCGTGGCTCTCCAACGGCTGGGTCCTGGCGATCATCGCCGTCCTGCTGACCGCCGAGTTCGTCCTGGACAAGGTCCCGGTGGTCGACCACGTCAACGACATGATCCAGACCGCCGTGCGCCCCGCCGCCGGCGGCGTGGTCTTCAGCGCCACCCAGGCCGCCTCCCAGCTGGACCACTCCACCTGGATGACCCAGAACCCCTGGCTCGGGTGGGTCCTCGGCGTAGGCGTGGCCCTGGCGGTCCACATCATGAAGTCCACCGCCCGCCCCGTCGTCAACGCCACCACCGCCGGCATGGGCGCCCCCGTGGTCAGCACCGCCGAAGACGCCGGCTCCCTGGGCCTGAGCCTGCTCGCCGTCTTCTTCCCTCTCCTGGTGATCGCCGCCCTGGCCCTCCTGGCCCTCCCCGTCTGGTGGGTGATCCGCCGTCGCCGATCCCGCCGCACCGCCCGTACCCAACGACTCCCGCACCCTTCATGATGGATTCTGCGGACGCGACCTCAGGGTGACGAAGCGTGGCATGATGGTGATGCTGTGTAACGCCCTCTCTTGGAGAGGAAGGAGATCATCGGGATGACGACGGCGCTCCCCGAGTGGTTCTACCCCGGTCCAAAGGGCGGATGGACAGCAGACATGCTGGACCACCTTCCGCCTGACGCGCCGAAGCGTGTCGAACTGATTGACGGCTCTCTCATCGTGATGTCCCCCCAGACACGGTTCCACGCCCTGATGATCCGCCTCCTCATGCATCCGGAGCTCGGCATACGACCTCCCGGCTACTTGGAGGTGATCCAGGAGATGACCGTCACCCTCGGCCTCAGGCAGCGTCCCGAGCCTGACGTCCTGGTGGTCACCAAGGAGACCGCCGACAACCTTTCCCGCACCTCCTACCGACCCGAGGAGGTCCACCTGGTCGTCGAGATCGTCTCCGCGGAGTCGGTGGAGCGGGATCGGATCACCAAACCCATCAAGTACTCCAGCGCGGGCATCAGGTTCCTGTGGCGCGTGGAGCTCGAAGACGACCACCCGGTGGCCTACACCTACGAGCTGGACCCCGCCGTGAAGGCGTACGTCCCCACGGGCATCCACCGGGGCCGCCTGCGCACCCACATCGGTTTCGACGTGGACATCGAGCTGGACTTCCTGAAGCTCCTGGCCTGACCTTCGTTCAGTGCACGCCGGCTTCGCGCATGTCGCGGAGTTCGCGTTTGAGGTCCTTGATCTCGTCGCGGAGGCGGGCGGCCACCTCGAACTGCAGGTCGGTGGCGGACTGGTGCATCTGGTCGGTCAGGGACTGGATCAAAGACTCCAGCTGGGCACGGGGCATCTCGCCGGCGATGGCCTTGGCGTGCTGGCCGGTCTGGCGGGCGGCGTAGCCGGGGACGGGGGCCTTGCCGCGGCTCTGCTGACGGCCGGCACCGAGGAGCTTGTCGGTGTCGGCGTCCTCCCGGGCCAGGGTGTCGAGGATGTCGGCGATCTTCTTGCGGAGGGGCTGCGGGTCGATGCCGTTGGCCTGGTTGTAGGCCACCTGCTTGGCGCGGCGGCGGTTGGTCTCGTCGATCGCGCGTTCCATGGACGGGGTGACGCGGTCGGCGTACATGTGGACCTGGCCGGAGACGTTGCGGGCGGCGCGGCCGATGGTCTGGATCAGGGAGGTCTCGCTGCGCAGGAAGCCCTCCTTGTCGGCGTCGAGGATGGCGACCAGGGAGACCTCGGGGAGGTCGAGGCCCTCACGAAGGAGGTTGATGCCGACCAGGACGTCGTACTCGCCGAGGCGCAGCTCGCGCAGCAGCTCGATGCGGCGCAGGGTGTCGACCTCGCTGTGGAGGTACCGCACGCGGATGCCGAGCTCCAGGAGGTAGTCGGTGAGGTCCTCGGACATCTTCTTGGTCAGAGTGGTGACCAGCACCCGCTCGTCGCGGTCGGCCCGCTCGCGGATCTCGTGGACCAGGTCGTCGATCTGGCCCTTGGTCGGCTTGACGACCACCTCGGGGTCGATCAGGCCGGTCGGGCGGATCACCTGCTCGACCACGTCGCCGCCGCTGCGGCCGAGCTCGTACGACCCGGGGGTCGCCGAGAGGTAGACGGTCTGGCCGATGCGATCCAGGAACTCCTCCCACTTCAGCGGGCGGTTGTCCATCGCGGACGGCAGGCGGAAGCCGTGGTCGACCAGCACCCGCTTGCGGGAGGCGTCGCCCTCGTACATCGCGCCGATCTGCGGGACGGTCTGGTGGGACTCGTCGAGCACCAGCAGGAAGTCCTCGGGGAAGTAGTCGAGCAGGGTGTGCGGCGCGGTGCCGGCCCCGCGGCCGTCGATGTGCCGCGAGTAGTTCTCGATGCCGGAGCAGGAGCCGATCTGGCGCATCATCTCGAGGTCGTAGGTGGTGCGCATGCGCAGCCGCTGGGCCTCCAGCAGCTTGCCCTGCTTCTCCATGGTCGCCAGCGACTCCGCCAGCTCGGCCTCGATGTCGCGGATCGCCCGCTCCATGCGCTCGGGGCCCGCGACGTAGTGGGAGGCCGGGAAGACGTACATCTCCTGGTCCTCAGTGATCACCTCGCCGGTGAGCGGGTGGAGGGTGGCGAGCTTCTCGATCTCGTCGCCGAACATCTCGATGCGCACGGCCAGCTCTTCGTACTGCGGGATGATCTCGATGGTGTCGCCGCGCACCCGGAAGGTGCCCCGGGTGAAGGCAAGGTCGTTGCGGGTGTACTGCATGTCGACCAGGCGGCGCAGCAGCCGGTCGCGCTCGATCTCCTGGCCGACCTTGAGCCGCAGCATGCGGTCGACGTACTCCTGCGGGGTGCCGAGGCCGTAGATGCACGACACCGAGGCGACCACGACGGTGTCGCGGCGGGTGAGCAGCGAGTTGGTCGCCGAGTGGCGCAGGCGGTCCACCTCGTCGTTGATCGAGGAGTCCTTCTCGATGTAGGTGTCGGTCTGCGGGACGTACGCCTCGGGCTGGTAGTAGTCGTAGTACGAGACGAAGTATTCGACGGCGTTGTTGGGGAGCATCTCGCGCAGCTCGTTGGCGAACTGGGCGGCGAGCGTCTTGTTGGGCTGCATGACCAGGGCGGGGCGCTGGAGCCGCTCGATCAGCCACGCCACGGTGGCGGTCTTGCCGGTGCCCGTGGCACCCAGCAGGACGTTGTCCTTGTCGCCCGCCTTCAGGCGGCGCTCCAGATCGGCGATCGCCGTCGGCTGGTCCCCGGACGGTGTCATCTCGGTGACGACCTCGAAAGGTGCCACCCTGCGCTGCAAATCGGTTACCGGCCTCACGTCTCCATAACCTACGCCGCCCCACCGACAATTCCGCCGCCTTCGCCGGCTACCCCGCGGTGAGCGACAGGGCCGCGACGGCGGCGGCGACCGCGGCGACCGCCAGGCAGGCCCCCGTGACCAGGAACGTCATCGGCCGGACCCGCACCCCGTGGCGGCGGCACGTCTCGAACCACAGCAGGGTGGCCACCGACGCCCACGGCGTGATCACCGAGCCGGCGTTGACGCCGATCAGCAGGGCCAGCAGGTCGTCCCGCCCGCCCGGCGGGATCACCCGCTCCCCCGCGTAGTAGGCGGGCAGGTTGTTCACGACGTTGGCCAGGCCCGCGCCCGCCGCGGCCGTGCGGTAGCCGCCGTCGCCTGCCAGCGCACGGGTCAGGTCGTCGAGGCCGTACCGGCTGAGCGCGGGCACCACGAGGAACAGGCCGACGACGAAGGCGACGAGCTGCCAGGGCACCAGGCCCCAGGTGAGCTTCGAGCGGTCGCGCCAGGCGAACGCCGCGACCAGCGCCGCCGCGGCGGCGACGGCCACCGCGGCGATGGGGGCGCCCGCCAGGACGGCCGCCACGAACACCACGCAGACCGCGGCCGCCGTCCAGAACAGCGCCGGGTCGCGCACCGGGGCGGGCGGCGGGGGGTGGTAGCCGTCGGGGGTGTCCCGTGCGCCGCGCCGCCAGAAGAAGATCCACAGCAGCAGCGCCGTCACCGCGAGGGCCGCGGCCTGGGGGGCCCACATGCGGGCGGCGAACCCATGGGTGGACAGTGCCAGCCTGCCCTCGGCCAGCAGGTTGGTGAGGTTGGACACCGGCAGCAGCAGGCTGGCGGTGTTGGCGAGCCAGATCGTGGTCATCGCCAGGGGCAGCGCCGGGATGTCGGTCCGGGCCGCCAGCGCCAGCAGCACCGGGGTCAGCAGCACCGCGGTGGTGTCGAGGTTCAGGAACATCGTGATCAGCGCGGCGAACGCCACGCACAGCGCGAACAGAGCCCAGTACCTGCCCCGCCCGGCGATGGCGAGCCGGGCGGCGAGCACGTCGAAGACGTCCGCCTCCTTGACCAGCTCGGCGAAGACGATCACCGCCGTGAGGAACACCAGCAGCGGCCCGACCCGGCCGAGGTCCGCCACCGCCTCCCGCCACGGCAGCACCCCCGTCGCCACGCACAGCAGGCCCACGACGAGGACGGCGACCCGCACCAGGTCGAGGGACGTCAGACGCCGCACCACTGCTCCCGGCCCGTCCCCGGCCCGGCGGCGCGGCAGGGCGCCTGGAGCGTTCCGGGCCTGGCGGTTCGGTGGAGGGCCCGGTGAGGGGCCCCGGTGTCGTGGAGCACTGGGCTAACGGGCCTCGCGGCGGGACAGCAGGCTCTGCCAGACCTCGCCGGCGCGGGCGTCGAGCTCGTCCAGGGGGCCCTCGTTGGGGATGACGATGTCGGCGACGGCCAGGCGGTCCTCGCGGGTGGCCTGGGCCTTGATGCGGGCCAGGGCGTCGTCCTCGGTCATGCCGCGCAGGGTGGTGAGCCGGGAGAGGCGGACGTCGTCGGGGGCGTCGACGACGATCACCACGTCGTACATGGGGGCCAGGCCGTTCTCGGCCAGCAGGGGGACGTCGTACACCACCACGGCGTCCTCGGGGGCCTGCCGCTGGAGCTCGGCGACGCGCTCGCCGACCCGGGGGTGCACGATGGCGTTCAGGCGGGCCAGGCGCTCCGGATCGGCGAAGACGACGCGGCCGAGCTTCTCGCGGTCGAGCGCGCCGTCGGGGCGGAGCATCTCGGGGCCGAACTCGTCGACGATCAGCGCCAGGCCGCTCGTGCCCGGCTCGACCACCTCTCGGGCGATCTTGTCGGCGTCGATGACCACGGCGCCGAGCGCGCCGAGACGCCTCGCGGCCTCGCTCTTGCCCGACCCGATCCCGCCGGTCAGCCCCACCTTAAGCATGGACGGAAGCGTAGCCCGTCGGGGTGGGCACGGTTTTGCGGAGGTGGATGAGGGTGAGGTGGGGGTGGAGGCGCTCGCGGCGGGTCTCGTGGTAGCCCTGGCGGCGGTACAGCCGGAGGTTGGCCTCGGAGAGATGGCCGGTGAAGAGATCGAAGGCGTCGGCGGGCGGGGACATCTCAGCCTCGATCGCCCGCAGTAACGCGGTGCCGAGCCCCTTGCCCTGCCGGTCGGGCACGACCGCGAGACGGCCGATCACGGCGGTGGTGCCGGTGAGCCGCCCGCGCACGCTGCCGACGACGCGCCCGCCGTCCAGGGCCTTCAGCACCACGGCGGTCTCCACGGCCTCCCGCATGCCCGCAAGGGACTCCACGAGCGGCGGGATGAACGGGTCGCCGTACAGCTGCGCCTCGCCGACGTAGGCGGCCCGCTGGACGGTCAGAAGCTCTCCGGCGTCCTCGGGCCGGGCCCGTTCGATCAGCGTCACCCGGCCACTGTAGGGCACCCGCCCGGCATCACGGCGGGGGGTGTCGCGCAGGGCCCGCGAATGGGCGCGCAGGGCCCGGGAGTAAGCGCAAAGGGCCCGGAAATGGGCGCGAACGGTCCGGAAATAATGGCGCGAAAGGCCCGGAAATGGGGCGAGGACCCCGCGGATCGCGGGGTCCTCGCCGGTGAAACGGTGCTCCAGGGTCAGCTCTGGCCGCCGGCCAGCTTCTCCCGGAGGGCGGCGAGCGCCTCGTCCGACGCCAGGGCGCCACCGGCCGGAGTGGCACCGGTGGACGACGACGGCGGGGTCTCGCCGGAGTAGGACGACGGAGCAGCCGCCTGGGCCTCCTCGGCGCGAGCCTTCTCCACCTGCGACTTGTGGGCCTCGAAGCGGGTCTGGGCCTCGGCGTACTGCCGCTCCCACTCCTCGCGCTGCTTCTCGAAGCCCTCGAGCCACTCCCCGGTCTCCGGGTCGAAGCCGTCGGGGTAGATGTAGTTGCCCTGCTCGTCGTAGTTCGCCGCCATGCCGTACAGCGTGGGGTCGAACTCGACGTCGGCGCCGATCGCGCCCTCGTTCGCCTGCTTCAGCGACAGCGAGATGCGACGGCGGTCGAGGTCGATGTCGATGATCTTCACGAAGATCTCGTCGCCGACCTGGACGACCTGCTCGGGGATCTCGACGTGGCGCTCGGCCAGCTCGGAGATGTGGACCAGGCCCTCGATGCCCTCCTCGACCCGGACGAACGCACCGAACGGCACCAGCTTGGTGACGCGCCCGGGGACGACCTGGCCGATCTGGTGGGTGCGGGCGAACTGCTGCCAGGGGTCCTCCTGCGTCGCCTTCAGCGACAGGGAGACCCGCTCGCGCTCCATGTCCACGTCGAGCACCTCGACGGTGACCTCCTGGCCGACCTCGACGACCTCGGAGGGGTGGTCGATGTGCTTCCAGGACAGCTCCGACACGTGAACCAGGCCGTCGACCCCACCGAGGTCGACGAATGCGCCGAAGTTGACGATCGAGGAGACGACGCCCTTGCGGACCTGACCCTTCTGGAGGGTGTTGAGGAACGTCTGGCGCACCTCGGACTGGGTCTGCTCGAGCCAGGCGCGGCGGGACAGGACCACGTTGTTGCGGTTCTTGTCCAGCTCGATGATCTTCGCCTCGAGCTCGCGGCCGACATACGGCTGCAGGTCGCGCACGCGGCGCATCTCGACCAGCGACGCGGGCAGGAAGCCGCGCAGACCGATGTCGAGGATCAGGCCGCCCTTGACGACCTCGATGACCGTGCCGGTGACGATGCCGTCCTCGTCCTTGATCTTTTCGATCGTGCCCCAGGCGCGCTCGTACTGAGCACGCTTCTTGGAGAGGATGAGACGGCCTTCCTTGTCCTCCTTCTGAAGGACAAGCGCCTCGACGTGCTCCCCGACCTCGACGACCTCGGCCGGGTCGACATCGTGCTTGATCGAGAGCTCGCGCGAGGGGATTACGCCCTCGGTCTTGTAGCCGATGTCGAGCAAGACCTCGTCTCGATCGACCTTGACGACGGTGCCTTCGACGATGTCGCCGTCATTGAAGTACTTGATGGTCTCGTCGATCGCGGCGAGGAAGGCCTCCTCGGAACCGATGTCGTTGACCGCTACCTGCGGGGTGTTCGAGGTGGCCTCAGTGCTGCTCGTCATGTGTGGAATTGCTCCGAACGCGGACAGATGTCGATGTGGCGGGCGCGCAGCAGGCCCTCTGTCGCTCAAGCCGAGGATGGTCAGCATGACCCATGGTCGACATGACCGAGCGCGAGCCCGCTCCGTCCGAGGCGCACGCAGGCCCACAGCGCAGCGATCAGCATATGCAAGCACGCGGGGCCCGGTCAATCCGGCGCCCACCCGCACAACCGCCGCAAGACCTCAGTAGACGACGGTCAACCGGCCAAGCTTTGCCTGGATCTTACCGCGAAATCGTTGTGGCATGGAGATGTGGCCGGGGTCACCGTCCGATGTGTAGCGCTCTCGGGGGTGCGCGTCAAGCCACTCTAGCCAGTGCTGGGAGCACCATTTACGACATTCTCCTTTTTTGCCATTGGACTGGATGCGCGGGATGTCGAAGCGGTCGAAGCTCTTCGCGTAGGGCGAAACCGACGGCTCGGCTCCGGCCAGGAAAACGGCGTCGAAGTGGTACTTGGTGCCGTCCCAGGAACCCTCGTGCGACACCGAGCGCTTCCTCGGCCTGCTGCCGTACGGCAGGGCGAAGGTCTTGGACGGCGGGGCGCCGAGGCTCTTCAGGAGGCGCTGCTGGCGGACGATGGCCTCGCTGACCCTCTTCTTCGTCAGGCGGCGCAGATCCGGATGGCCGTAGGTGTGGTTGGCGACCTCGAAGCCGTGGTGGGTGAGCCACTGGACGGCGGCCCTCTGCCCCGGGCGGTCGGGAGAGCCGAACGGGTCGCGGTTCACCCAGAACGTGGCGACCGGGCGGAACGCCGGGTAGCGCTGGGCGACCTCCAGGATGATCCGCACGGCGGTGTCCGGCACGGGGAGGCCGTCGGCGCCGAGGGCGAAGTGGGAGGGGTTGCCGTCGTCGAAGGTCAGCACGACCGGATGGGCGCCCGCCGGGATGTCGATCTTTCCCGCGGCGAACTCCGCGGCCGTGACGGGCACGTAGCCGCCCTTCGCGAGGTTCTCGAGTTCGGCGCGCAACTGGCCCGGGGTCCGGTCGATGTTCGCGATCCGCTTGCGGAGGATGCGGTGGTACATGATCACCGGGACCAGGCCCAGCTCGTTCGCGCCCACCTCCCGGGCCCACTCCGGGGTCGCCTTCACCGCCGGCGGCGCCTGGACCCGGCTCCGCGGCGGCGGCGTCTCCTTCTGGACCGGTCTGGCTTCCCTCTCCGCCGGACGCCCGAAGGGCAGCACGAGCAGCGCCACGACCGCGACGATCATCACAGCGACGTTGATGACGGCGATGACGTGCGTCAGTCCGGGTGCGCTCCGCACAGTTGCTCCCTGAAGATTCTCCTCGACGATCTTCTCCCAGGACAGCCTCAAGCGCCCCAAGCGGCGCCAGCGTACACGTCCAGCATGTACCGGCATTTGCCGAAGTCGTAAGCTCAAGCCGCCCATATGACCCACGGCCCCGCCGCGCGGGAAGCGGGCCGCGGGGCGCCCTCACCCGGCGCCGGCGCCCGCCCGCCGGACGGGCTTCGCGCCGCGGGCCCAGCTCCGTAGCAGGAGGAAGCGCAGGGCCGTGGTGACGAGATTGGCGGCCGTCAGCACGCCGAGTTCCAGCGGCCGGCCGGGAGCGGGGACGAGGGCGTGCAGCGCGGCGAGCGAGGCGCCGGTGAGGCCGAGGCCGGCGGCGAACAGAGCCAGCCCCTGGGCGTGGTGCCGCCACAAGCCGGCCGGGCCGCGCACGCCGAAGGCGAAACGGCGGTTGAGGGCGGTGTTGCCCACCGCGGTGACGAGCAGGGCGGCGAGGTTGGCGATCTGGGCGCCGGTCTGCGCGCGCAGCAGGGCGTACAGCACGAGGTAGGCGAGGGTGCTGGCCAGGCCCACGGCGGCGAACCGTACCACTTGGCCGGCCAGGCCGGCGGGCACGCCCGGCACGGGCCGCGGGGCGCGTCCCAGTTGCTCGCGCAGCAGCGCCAGGGGCAACCGGCCGGTGGCGAGCGTGGTGGCCAGCCGGGCGACGCCCCTGAGGTCGGCGACGGCGGTGCGCACGATGTCGACCCTGCTGTCGGGGTCGTCGACCCAGTCGACCGGGACCTCGTGGATGCGCAGGCCGGCGCGCTCGGTGAGGACGAGCAGCTCGGTGTCGAAGAACCAGCCGGTGTCCCGCACCAGGGGCAGCAGCCGCGCGGCCACGTCGGCGCGGACGGCCTTGAAACCGCACTGCGCGTCGGAGAAGCGGGCCGACAGCGTGCCGCGGAGCAGCAGGTTGTAGCAGCGGGAGATGATCTCGCGTTTGGGGCCGCGCGTCACCCGGGCGCCGCGGGTGAGCCGCGAGCCGATCGCCAGGTCGGAGTGCCCGGAGATGAGCGGGGCCACCAGCGGCAGCAGCGCGGCCAGGTCGGTGGACAGGTCGACGTCCATGTACGCGAGCACCGGGGCGTCTGAGGCCGACCAGGCGTGTTTGAGCGCCCGGCCCCGGCCCTTGGCCGCCAGCCGCAGGAATCGGACCTCCCGCAGTTCGGCGGCGAGCGCGGCGGCGATCCGGGGGGTGCGGTCGTCGCTGGCGTTGTCGGCGATCGTGATGCGGAAGGGGTAGGGGAACGCGTGCGCCAGGTGCTCGTGCAGGCGGCGCACACACGGTTCGAGGTCGTCTTCCTCGTTGTGAACGGGCACCACGACGTCGAGTACCGGCGTGCGCTCCGCCGCTCCGGCGTACGCGGCGGCGAGGGCTGGAATGCTCATGGACCCAACGTCACGGGGCGGGCTGTCAGGGCCTTGTGGCGGCGCTGTGGCCCGGCTGTGAGGCCCGCTGGACTCCGTCCGGCCGTGAGGCCCGCTGGACTCCCCCCGGCCGTGAGGCCCGCTGGACTCCCCCCGGCCGTGAGGCCCGCTGGACTCCCCCCGGCCGTGAGGCCCGCTGGACTCCCCCGCGTGGCGGAAAGGGATAGGGCGGCTCCCGTGGGAGCCGCCCTATCGCCGGGGGACCGTCAGGGGGCCGTGCCGGGCGCGGTGAGGTCGTAGACGGTGACGCCGTCGACGACGGTGGCCTGGAACGTGGCCGCCACCCAGGCGGAAATCTGGGCGGCGGTGCCTCCGCCCCCCATGGGCCCGCGATCGCCGCCGACGAAGTAGTGGATCTCGCCGTCGGCGACGTACCGCTGGAACCGGGCGAGGGTGGGTGAGGGGTCGCTGCCGTTGAAGCCGCCGACCGGCATGACGGGACGGCCGGTGGCCAGCTGATATCCCGAGGCGTTCTGCGATCCGACCGCCGCCGCCACCCAGGTGTAGGCACCGGCGTCCCTCCGGAGCAGCTCGGTCAGGGCCGCGCCCGGGGTGGTCCCGTTGAGCAGCCCGCCCATGCCGCCACCCCGCCGCACACCGGCGGGCGGCATGCCGCCGGGCCACCCGCCACCTTGCGCGGCCCCGCCGCCCTGCGCGACCCTGCCGTCCGGGGCACCCTGCGCCGACCCGCCCCGGCCGTCCGGCGCGCCCTGCGCGGCACCGCCCCGGCCGTCCGGCGCGCCACGCGCCGGGGCGCCCGGGGGCGCGCCGCCGGGCCCGCGGGCCGTGGCGGGACCGGCCGACGGTATGGAGCCGCCGTGCGGGGTGGCGGCGGTGTCCAGCGCGTACGCGCCCGGTCCGGCTAGTACGGTGGCTAGAGCCAGCGCCGCGCCGGCGAGGACCGTGCGTGGGGGTAGCCACCGGGAGGCCGCCAGGGCGAGCGCCGCGAGAGCGCCGCCCGCGAGCACCGCCCAGCGCAGCCACGGGACGAACCCGGCGCTGCGCCCGAGCAGCTCCCAGGACCACCAGGCGCTCAGCGCCACGACGGCGGCCGCGACGGGCGGGGCCCACGCGTCGTCCCACCGTCTCCGCAACGTCACCGCGCCCATCCCGGCCAGCGCGGCGACCGGCGGGGCCAGGGCCACGGTGTAGTAGGCGTGGAAGATGCCCCCCATGAAGCTGAACACGCCGGCGGTGACCAGCAGCCAGCCGCCCCAGAGCAGGAAACCGGCGCGGGCGCGGTCCGTGCGCGGCGTACGGGCGGTCACCGCCAGGCCCACGGCGAGCAGGACGAGGGCGGCGGGCAGCAGCCAGGCGATCTGGCCGCCCTGCTCGGCGTCGAACAGGCGCGTCCACCCGGTCTGGCCCCAGCCGCCGCCCGGCCCGCCGCCCACGCTGCCTGTCTCGTCGCCACTCAGCCTGCCCAGGCCGTTGTAGCCCAGCGTCAGCTCCAGGAGGCTGTTGTGCTGCGAACCGCCGATGTAGGGGCGCGCCGACGCGGGCACCAGCTCGACGGCGGCGACGTACCACCCTGCCGAGACGACCAGCGCCGCCCCCGCCGCCAGGAGCTGGAGAACGCGCCTGCCGGCCCTGGGCGGCCCCGCGACGAGGTAGACCAGCGCGAACGCCGGGACCACCAGCAGCGACTGGAGCATCTTGGCCAGGAAGCCGAGACCCACGAAGACACCCGCCCACACCAGCCAGCGGGTGGCGCCGCCCTCCACGGCGCGGACGAGCGCGTACGCGCCCGCGACCAGGAGCAGCACCAGCAGCGCGTCGGGGTTGTCGAAGCGGAACATCAGCGCCGCCACCGGTGTCAGCGCCATCGCCGCACCGGCGATCAGGCCGGCCGCCGGGCCGTACCAGCGGCGCACGGTGGCGTGGAGCAGGCCGGTCGCGGCGACCCCCATGAGCGCCTGCGGCACGAGGACGCTCCAGGAGTTCACCCCGAACAGCCGGGCCGACAGAACCATCACCCACAACGAGGCAGGCGTCTTGTCCACGGTGATCGAGTTGGCGGCGTCCGAGGAGCCGAAGAAGAACGCCGTCCAGTCCTGCGACCCGGCCTGCGCCGCCGCCGCGTAGAAGGAGTTCCCCCATCCGGAGGCGCCGAGATCCCACAGGTACAGCGCGGCGGTGGCCAGCAGCAGCGCCGGCAGGGCCAGCCGTTCCCAGGGGCCGCGCCCCGGCGGGCCGGGGCGCGGCCCTCCGGGCCGCGCCGGACCGGGCGGCGGCCGGTCCACCGGCGCCGGGGACAACGTGGAACTCATCGTCTGCGTCCTTTCGTTCAGGCCTACCTCGAACCGTCGGCGACCGGCCTGTCCGCCTCTTGTGCCGAAGCTGTGCGCCGCCTGTGAGCCCGCTTCCCTCGGACGGAGACGCGCCGGCCGGACGCGTGCGCCCCGGCCCGCACCGCCCCGTGGTCGGCGCCCGCGAGGATCCCCTCGGCCCGTTCCGCCGCCCGCCGCGTGTCCGGCGACTCCGCGAGCACGCAGCAACGCCAGGCCGGCGGCCGCACGGCAGGTCTCCCCCGCGGCGTGAACGCCTCAGGCCGGTCTCCCCCGCGACATGGACGCCTCAGGCGCCGGTCTCCCCGCGGCGTGAACGCCTCAGGCGTCGGTTTCCCGTCCGGTGTCCGCCAGTGGTAGCAGGACGGTGAATCGGGTGCGGCCCGGCGCGCTCTCCACCGCGACGCTGCCGCCCTGGGCGGTCAGGACGGCGTGCACGATGGCCAGCCCTAGGCCGGTGCCGCCGGCCGCACGGGAACGGGAGCCGTCGGCGCGGGCGAAACGTTCGAAGATGTGCGGCAGCAGGTCGGCCGGGATCCCCGGGCCGGTGTCGGCCACCCGCAGCACCGCCTGCCTTCCGCGCGCGGCCACGCCGACCGTGACGCGGGTGCCCTCGGGGGTGTGCGCGCGGGCGTTGGCGAGCAGGTTGGTCAGCACCTGCTGCAGCCGCGCCGGATCGCCGAGCACCGTGACGGGGTCCTCGGGCATCTCCAGGCGCCAGTCGTGCCGGGGGCCGGCGGCGTGAGCGTCACCGACCGCGTTGACCGTGAGCATCGAGAGGTCCACGGCCTCGTGCGCCAGGGGCCGGCCGGCGTCCAGCCGGGCCAGCAGCAGCATGTCATCGACCAGGCCCGTCATCCGCCGGGCCTCGGACTCCACCCGGCTCAGCATGTGCGCCACCTCCGGCGGCAGCGAACGCCCGGCGCGCCCGCCGAGCTCGGCGTAGCCGCGGATCGCCGCGAGCGGCGTGCGCAGCTCGTGGCTGGCGTCGGCGACGAACTGGCGTACCTGCGTCTCGCTGGCGTGCCGCACCTCCAGCGCGTTGCCGACGTGGTCGAGCATCAGGTTCAGCGCCGCGCCCACCTGGCCCACCTCGGTGCGCTCGTCGGCGTCGTCCTCGGCGACCCGCTGCGGCAGCTCCACCTCGCCGCGGTCGAGCCTCATCCGCGACGCGCGGGTGGCCGTGGCCGCCACCCGCGACAACGGCCGCAAGGCCCTGCCTATGATCACGACGCCGATGTAGGCCACCGCTCCCAGCGCGATCACCGTCACCCCGGCCACCACCGCGGCCACCAGGTACAGCGTCTCCCGGGTGTCCGCCAGCGGCAGCCCGGTGACCAGGATCGCGCCGTCGGGCATGGTCCGCGCGACCAGCCGGTACTCCCCCAGCTCACCGAGGTCGCGGCTGCGCGGCGCCCCGTCCGCCGGCAGCGCGAGCAGCGTGGCGCCGAGGTGGCCGACGTCCGGCCGCGGCTGCCCGTCCTCCACCAGGACGTCGGCCGCGGCCACCGTGCCGTGGCAGATGCGCGCCGCCAGGGTGCCGATGACCTGCCCCGGCGGGAACTCCCGGTCCCGGGGCCGCACGCAGCCGGGTCCGGGAGGGGACGACAGGTCGAAGGAGCGCGGCGCGCGGTTGGCCGCCGCGCGCAACTGAGCGTCCACGCGGTCGTAGAGCACCTTGTTCAGTGTGATCTCGGCGGTCACGCCGACGATCAGGAGCGCCGGCACCAGCAGGGCGACCATGGCCGCCACCAGGCGGGTCCGCAGCGACCGGGGCCGCGCGCCCCGTCTTCCCGGCGCGGGCTCACTCACCGGGCCGTAGGACATACCCGGCGCCGCGCATCGTGTGGATCATGGGATTCCGGCCCGCGTCGATCTTCTTGCGCAGGTACGACACGTACAGCTCGACCACGTTCGCCTGGCCGCCGAAGTCGTAGTTCCAGACCCGGTCCAGGATCTGCGCCTTGCTGAGCACGCGGCGCGGGTTGCGCATCAGATAGCGCAGCAGCTCGAACTCCTTGGCCGTCAGGGAGATCGGCGTGCCGTCGCGCCGCACCTCGCGGCTCTCCTCGTCCATGACGAGGTCGCCGACCGCCATCCGGGAGCCGGACCGGCGCTGCGAACGGGACGCCCGGCGCATCAGCCCGCGCAGCCGCGCCACCAGTTCCTCCAGGCTGAACGGCTTGACCACGTAGTCGTCGCCACCGGCCGTCAGCCCGGCTATGCGATCTTCCACCGAATCCCGCGCGGTCAGGAACAGCACCGGCACGTCCGGCGACTCCGCGCGCAGCCGCCGCAGTACCTCCAGCCCGTCGATGTCGGGCAGCATCACGTCGAGCACGACGGCGTCGGCGCGGAAGTCCCGGGCCACCCGGACCGCGCTGAGACCGTCGGGGGCGCTGCGCACCTCCCAGCCCTCGTAGCGCAGCGCCATGGCCAGCAACTCGGCCAGGGTCGGCTCGTCGTCCACGACCAGCACCCGCACCGGGCCGCCGTCCGGGCGCCGCGGCCCGCCGCGGGAATCCACGTCAGCCATCGTCATGGGCCCATCGTGACCGGCGAGGCTGTGCGCCCCCTCAGCCTCTCCTGAAGGCCACCTGTGATTCCCGCGTCCCGGCGGCCCGGTGGAGGGCCGCCAGGGCTCCGTCAGTGGCCGGCGGTCTCCCAGGTGCCTCCGGTGCCGGTGGAGACCGACAGCGGGACGCTCAGGGGGTAGGCGGCGCACATCTGGTCGGTCACCAGGGTGCGCAGGGTGTCGAGCTCGCCGGGGGCCACCTCGAAGACGAGTTCGTCGTGGACCTGGAGGAGGGTCCGGGAGCGGAGGCCCGCTTCCTTCATGGCCCTGGTGACGTCGAGCATGGCGACCTTGATGATGTCGGCGGCGGAGCCCTGGATGGGGGCGTTCAGGGCCATGCGTTCGGCCATCTCGCGGCGCTGGCGGTTGTCGCTGGTCAGGTCGGGGAGGTAGCGGCGGCGGCCCAGGATCGTCTCGGTGTAGCCGTCGAGGCGGGCCTGGTCGACGATGGCGGCGAGGTAGTCGCGGACGCCGCCGAACTCTTCGAAGTATTCCTCTTTCAGGGCGCGGGCCTCGGCCACGGGGATGTTCAGCTGGCCGGAGAGGCCGAAGTCGGACAGGCCGTAGGCCAGGCCGTAGTTCATCGCCTTGATGCGGGCGCGCAGTTCGCCGCCGACCTGCTCGGGCGGCAGGTCGAACACGCGGGCGGCGGTGGCCTGGTGGAAGTCGTGGCCGGACTCGAAGGCGGCGATCAGCGAGGCGTCCCGCGACAGGTGGGCCATGATGCGCAGCTCGATCTGGCTGTAGTCGGCGGTGAGCAGGCATTCGTAGCCCTCGCCGACGACGAAGCCCTGCCGGATGCGGCGGCCCTCGGCGGTGCGGATCGGGATGTTCTGGAGGTTGGGCTTCTCCGACGACAACCGGCCGGTGGCCGCGATGATCTGGTTGTACGTGGTGTGGATGCGCCGGTCGTCGCCGATCTCCTTGATCAGGCCCTCGACCGTGACCTTCAGGCGGGTCTGGTCGCGGTGGCGCAGCAGGATGGTCGGCAGCTCGTTGTCGGTCTGGGTGGCGAGCATGGCCAGCGCGTCGGCGTCCGTGGTGTACCCGGTCTTGATGCGCTTGGTCTTGGGGAGCCCGAGCTTGACGAAAAGGATCTCCTGGAGCTGCTTGGGCGAGCCGAGGTTGAACTGCTCCCCCACCACCCGGTGGGCCTCTTCGACCGCCTGCTTGACCGCGGCGCCGAACTCGGCCTCCAGGCCCATGAAGTAGTCGCGGTCGGCGGCGATCCCGGCGCGCTCCAGCTCCGCCAGGACCCGCACGAGCGGCAGCTCCACCTCCTGCATCAGGCGGGTGCCCCCGCGCGGCTCCAGATGGGCCTCCAGGGCGTCCGCGAGCTCGCGGACGGCGTCGGCCCGCACCGCGAGCTCCTCGGCCGCGTTGTCCTCGGGGTCGTCGAACAGGGCGGCCTGGCCGCCGTTGTCGGCCTCGGCGCGCAGCTCGCGGTGGAGGTAGCGCAGCGCGAGGTCGTCCAGCGGGAAGGAACGCTGCCCCGGCATCGCCAGATAGGCCGCGAGCGCCGTGTCGCAGGTGAGCCCGCGCAGGTCGAGCCCGTGGGCCCACAGGGCCAGCAGGGGCCCCTTGGCGTCGTGGAGGGCCTTCGGGACGCTCTCGTCGGCCAGCCAGGCGCCGAGCGCGCTCTCGTCGGCGGGGGTGAGGGCGGTGAGGTCGACGTAGGCGGCGCGGGCCGGGCGCCCCTCGCCGCCGGGGACGGCGATGGCGAGGTTGTCCATGCGGCCGGTGCCGCTGCCCGAGGTGCCCTTGACGGCGAGCCCGGCGCGCCCGGCGGGCACCGCGGCGAGCCACGCCGCCACCTGGCCGGGCCCGAGCGTGGTGACCTCGACGGAGAAGCCCTCGTCGGCCTCGGGCTCGGCCGTGCCGATGCTCTGGTAGAGCCGGTCGCGCAGCACCCGGAACTGGAGCGTGTCGAACAGCTTGTGGATCTCGTCGCGGTCCCACTGGCCCATGGTGAGGGCGCCCGGCTCGACGTCCAGCGGGACGTCGCGGCGCAGCTCGGTGAGCTGGCGGTTGTGCACGACCTGGCCGAGGTGCTCGCGAAGTTTGTCGCCGACCTTGCCCTTGACCTCGTCGACCCGGTCGACCAGGGCGGCGAGGGAGCCGAACTCCTTGACCCACTTGGCGGCGGTCTTCTCCCCCACGCTCGGGACGCTCGGGAGGTTGTCGCTGGGGTCGCCGCGCAGCGCCGCGAAGTCGGGGTACTGCTCGGGGGTCAGGCCGTACTTCTCGACGACGGCGGGGGGGTCGAAGCGGGTCATGTCGCTGATGCCGCGGCGGGTCATCAGCAGGGTGACCCGGTCGTTGACCAGCTGGAGCGCGTCGCGGTCGCCGGTGACGATCAGGACGTTCATGCCCTGCTCGCCGGCCTGGTGGGCGAGCGTCGCGATGAGGTCGTCGGCCTCGTACCCGGCCAGCGAGAGGTGGGGCACGCGCAGCGCGTCGAGCACCTCGAAGATCAGGCTGACCTGGCCGCGGAAGTCTTCGGGGGTCTCCTGGCGGTTGGCCTTGTACTGCTGGTACGACTCGTGCCGGAACGTGGGCTCGGACCGGTCGAAGCACACCGCCACGTGGGTCGGCTTCTCGTCCCGCAGGACGTTGATCAGCATCGAGGTGAAGCCGTACACCGCCTCGGTGTGCTGGCCGTCGGTCGTGGTGAGGTTGGCGTCCTTCAGCGCGTAGAACGCGCGGTACGCGAGCGAGTGCCCGTCCAGCAGAAGCAGACAGGGCCGGGCGGGGGTCGGATCCGTCTTCGGCACACCCGCAGCCTAGTCTCCTGGTACGACAGAACGGCTCCGTTGTTGCGCACTGGAGGCATCCCCTTGACCATGACGAACCCCGAGGACCTGGACGAAGGCGAGATCCGGGCGGGTCGGCACCTCGGGTCCCTGGCCGACACCATGGGCATCGAGATCACCGAGATCACGGCCCAGCGCGTGGTGGCGCGGATGCCGGTCGCGGGCAACACCCAGCCGCTCGGCCTGCTGCACGGCGGCGCCTCCTGCGTGCTCGCCGAGACGATCGGTTCGATGGGCGCCATGACGCACGCGGGGCCGGGGCGGATCGCGGTCGGGATCGAGATCAGCGCCACCCACCACCGGTCGGCCACCTCCGGTCACGTCACCGGCGTGGCGACCATGGTGCACGGCGGGCGCAACCTCGCCACCTACGACATCCAGATCACCGACGCCGACGGACGGCGGGTCTGCACCGCCCGGCTCACCTGCATGCTCCGTGACAGTGCGTGATATTTAAGGGAATTCGGTCCGGCTTTGTGACTCTCTTTGCACAGGAGCCACAAGGATCGCTAGCGTTGTGAGGCCAGGGCCCGTGGGTGGTCGAGTAGACAACGTGTGCGGCCGGGGAAGCCATACATGGCCCCAAAGTCACCCACGGGCTCCCTCCGGCTAGCCGGTCGCGCCGGGCGCCTCGTCGCTCGGCGCTCCCGGTCCGCCGACCCCCTCGCCGATGTGCCCGGGGTCGAGCACGCGGCTGAGGAACGACCGCGTGCGGGCGTGCTGCGGCCGCCCGATCACCTGGTCCGGCGGGCCCTCCTCGACGATGACGCCGCCGTCCATGAAGACGACCCGGTCGGCCACCTCACGGGCGAAGCCCATCTCGTGGGTGACGACGAGCATGGTCATGCCGTCGTCGGCCAGCGCCCGCATGACGGCCAGCACGTCGCCCACCAGCTCGGGGTCCAGCGCGGAGGTGGGCTCGTCGAACAGCATCAGGCTGGGGTTCATGGCGAGCGCCCGCGCGATGGCCACCCGCTGCTGCTGGCCGCCGGACAGCTGGGCGGGGAAGTCGTCGCACTTGGCGGCGACGCCGACCTTCTCCAGGTTGCCCCGCGCGACGCGCTCGGCCTCGGCCCGGCCGCGCCGCAGCACGCGGCGCTGGGCGATCATGACGTTCTGCAGGACCGTCATGTGCGGGAAGAGGTTGAACGACTGGAACACCATGCCGAGCCGTCGCCGCGCCGCGTCCAGGTCGACGTCGGGGTCGGTCAGCTCGACGCCGCCCACGGTCACGGTGCCCTTGGTGGGCTGCTCCAGCAGGTTGACGCAGCGCAGCAGCGTCGACTTGCCGGAGCCGGAGGGACCGATCACGCAGACGACCTGGCCCTCGTCCACGGTGAAGTCGATGCCCTTGAGCACCTCCAGCGAGCCGAAGGACTTGTGCAGGTCGCGGATCTCGACCGCGTGGCTCATCAGGTCACCGTCCCTTTCCCTGGCGCCGTTCCAGGCGGCCGGCGAGGTAGCCCAGCGGGATGGTGACGAGCAGGTACGTCAGGCCGACCACCAGGATCGGGGTGGCGTTGCTCGTCGTGGACGCCAGGTCGTTGCCGAACTTGGTCAGCTCGACGTACTCGCCGCTCACTCCGAGGAACAGCACCAGGGAGGAGTCCTTGAGCAGGGAGACGAACTGGTTGGTGGTGGGGGGGATCACGATCCGGATGGCCTGCGGGATGACCACCGAGATCATCGACCGGGAGTGGGACATGCCGAGGGACCTGGCGGCCTCGGTCTGGCCCCTCGGGACCGCCTGGAGGCCCGCACGCAGCGTCTCGGCCATGTAGGCCGCGCTGACGATGGTGAGGCCGAGGATGCCCTGGCCGTACGTGCCCCCGGGGACCTGGAAGCCGGTCAGCGCGAGGGGCAGGAACAGGATCATGAGGAAGATCAGCAGGGCCGGGAGGCCGCGGAAGATCTCGATGTACACGATCGCGATCCAGCGGTACGGCCGCACCGAGGACAGGCGCATCAGCGCCAGCAGGAGGCCGAGCAGCGACCCGAACACGAAGCCGCCGACCGTGTAGATGATGGTGTTCACCAGGGCGACCGTGAACACCTCGGGGAACGCCTGCTCCGCCACGTCCAGCTTGGCGAAGTTGACCGCCAGGCCCTCCCAGTTGACGAAGAACGCGAGTGCGACGAGCGCGCCGGCCAGCACGATGTACTGGACGCCGCGGCTGATCCGCTGCCGCTTGCGGGGACTGAGCCGGGACCGGCCGGGCGCGGGCCCGGCCGGTCCAGAAGGTCCGTCCGTCGTGGACTGGTCCGTCATCGGATCAGGTGCCCAGCTCGCCCGGCTTCTTACCGAACCACTTCATGTAGATCGCGTCGTAGGTGCCGTCGGACTTGGCCTTGGCGATCTCCTCGTTGATGATCTTGAGGAGCTCGGTGTTGCCCTTCTTCAGGCCGATGCCGTACTGCTCACCGGTGTCGAGGCTGGCGATCAGCTCGAACTTGTCGGCGATCTCCGGCTTCTTCAGCCAGGTGAGCACGACCGGCAGGTCCTGGACGATCACGTCCGCCTGGCCGGACTGCAGGCCCAGCAGTTCCTTGGGCGAGTCGGCGAACTCGGTGGGGTTGAGGCCCTTCTCCTTGACGTAGTCGAGGCCCGTGGTGGAGGCCTGCGCGCCGAGCTTGAGGCCCTTGGCCTTCACGTCGTCCAGCGACTTGGCACCGGTGCCCTTCTTGGCGAGCAGGGCCTGCGTCGCGTCGAAGTACGGGTCGGAGAAGTCGATGTTCTGCTTGCGCTCGTCGGTGATGGTCATGCCCGCCGCGGCCACGTCGCACTTGCCCGCGTTGAGGGCGGCGCCGCTCTTGATGACCGCGAAGTCGATGTCCACGATCTCCTGCGGGACGCCCAGCCGCTTGGCCGCCAGGTCGACCATGTCGACGTCGAAGCCGACGACCTTGTCGCCCTGCTTGAACTGGAACGGCTCGTAGGGAAGGTTGGTGCACGTCGTGAGCTTGCCGGGAGTGACGAACTTGATGCCCGGGGCGGAGGCCCCTCCACTGCCGGCGGAGGCGCTGGCACCCGTGGTGGGCTCATCCGATCCGCCGCCGCAAGCGGAGAGAAGGCACGTAGCGCTCACGACTAGTGCCCCGATTGATGTAATACGGCGACGTCTGGACCAGAAGACCACAACGTCCTCCTCTTTAGCTCAATGTCGGAGTTAAGTTAAGTTACCGTAACCTTGGCCATGGTCCCGCACCTGGTCACCAGGGGTATTACCGGAAAGAAACGATCGCACAACAGCTGGAGCGGCCTGGGGCTCCCGGCGGTTAGTGTGCGATGCGTGAGGTCACCCTGGGGCCTGTGCGCCTTACTCGTCCTGCCGCTGCTCGGGGGGTGCTCCGGCGAGCCCGCCGCGGCCCCGGCGCCCGCGCCGCGCACCTACCTGATACCCGCCGAGACCGCCCGGCCCGACGAGACCGTGATCAAGGCCGCGCCCGTGGTGGACGGGCAGATGCGGTTCCGGGTGCTGGGATACAACGACGGGATGCCGAGCATGTTCGGCAGCCACGCCGAGTGGAACGCCAAGGGGCAGTACGCCCGGGTGCGGATCATGATCGAGAGCACCGACCGGACCAACCAGAAGTTCGACTCGAAGCAGCAGCTCCTGGTCGCGTCGGACGGCCGCACCTTCCACACCGACATCCAGGGCCAGGCCATCAAGCGGCAGCCGGACGAGATCCCGGTCGGCTCCTTCGTGAAGATGCAGTTCGACCTCTGGTACGACGTCCCCAAGGACGCCAGGATCGTCGCCATCCGTTTCTTCGGCGACCCGCCCCTCGGCGCGATCGGCCCCTCCAAGGGCGCCGAGGTCCGCCTCCGCTGAGCAACCAAAGAGCCCCTGCCTGACGGCAGGGGCTCATGGTCATGTGTTCACGCCTCCGCGAGCCGGTCAACCCCCGATCGCGGGCATGGCCTCGAGAACGGGATCCGCCGCGGCGGCCGGTCTCGTCGTCGTGAGCAGATCCACCAGGTGGCCCGCGATCGCGTTGATGGTGGGCTGTTGCCACAGCAGGGTCGCGGGGAGACGGCAGCCGAAGCGCTTCTCCAGACGCCGCCTGACCATGACGGTCATCACCGAGTCCAGCCCCTGTTCCACGAGGGGACGCCGGACCGCGAGGTCCTGCGGGGCGAGCCTCATCACGGCCGCGATCTCCGCGCGGACCTCGACCAGGGCGTACTCGCGCAGTTCCTCCGGCGTCAGGCCGGCGAACGCCTCCGCGGGCTCCCGGAGCTCCTCCTCGGCCGCCGCCGGCGCGTCGATCACCGGATAGCGGAGGCCCGACAGGTGCCCCACCACCCGGCCGCCGGCGTCGGCGATGAGCGCCAGTACCGTGTCCTCGCCCGCCGGGTCGAGGGCCGCCTCGATGATCACCGTCTCCGGCGGCGTGCCGCTCAGCGCCACCTCGTCGATGTGCACGACCATGCGTAGCACCGGATCGCCGGGGAACACGCAGGGAGCCACGGACATCACCGCGTCCATCGCCGGTGCCCAGGTCGGCCGCGCCCCGGCGGGCTGCCAGGTGCGGACCGTGGCGCGCAGCACCCCGTCCGCGCTCAGCAGCGTCTCGATCGTCCAGTCGAAGCCCGTCGAGGGGACGCCGACGGCGGCCAGCCGCTCGTGAACGAATCCGGTGTCGATCGGGGTGAGGCCGGTCGCGCCGGCGTCCGGCAGCACGCCGGGCATCGCCCGGCCCGGAGCCGCCCCGTCGCCGGGATCCGTCACGGTCGCCGTGACGTGAACCAGCCAGGCGGGTTCCGGCTCGCCGGGGGCGGCCGGCGTACGCGCCGCGAGCCGTATCCCGGGAGGCTCGTGGACGACCTGGATCTGCCTGCGTTCCGCGGTCATCAGCGGATGCATCATCTCCACGCCGGTGAGGGTGCCGCCCTCGTCCGCGATCGCGTCCAGGAACGTGTTGACCAGCACGGCGGCGGGCACGATCTCGACCCCGCCGAGGGCGTGGCTGCCCGGGTAGGGCCGGTTGGCGTCCTCCAGGCTGGTCCGCCACACCCGTGTCCGGCTGCCCGCGAGGCTCGTCCCGGCTCCGAGCAGGGTGTGGGAGTGCACGTCGTGCCCCCGGTTGTCGCCCTCGCCGTTGTAGCTGTCACGCCAGTGGCGGCGGTGCTGCCAGGGGTACGGCGGCAGGGCGGCCAGGCCGCCGTCCGGCTGCAGACGGCTCCAGTCCACACCGACGCCGTGGCAGTGCGCCGTGCCCACCGCGGCGAGGAAGGTCGCCCGCTCCGGCTGGTTGCGGCGCAGTGACGTGCCCACGAACACGTCCTCGAACCCGGTGTCGCCGAGCGTCTCGTTGATGGAGTGCGCGACCACCGGGTGCGGGGAGATCTCCAGGAACGCGCGGTAGCCGTCCTGCGCGGCGGCCGTCGTCGCCGCGGCCAGCCGTACCGGCTCCCGGAGGTTCGCCGCCCAGTACTGGCTGTCGAGGACGGGCGTCGACCGGGGGTCGGGCAGCGCGGTGGTGTACATGGGAATGCGGGGCGCGCCGAACGAGAGATCGGCGGTGGCCGCCGCCAGTTCGACGGCCAGGGGGTCCATCTGCGGGCTGTGGAAGGCGACGTCCGACGCCACCCGGCGTACCACGATGCCCTCGGCAGGCCACTCGTTCACCACCTCCTCGACGGCGGCGACGTCCCCGGACAGCACGGTGGAGCCGGGAGCCGACGAGATCGCGGCCACCAGGTCGGTGCGGCCGGCCAGCCGCTCGGCCGCCTCCTCGAAGGGCAGGCCGACCATCACCATGGCCCCCTTGCCCTCGGCCTCGCGCAGCAGCCTGGACCGGCGGCAGATCAGGCGCGCGCCGTCGGCGACGCTCATCGCGCCGGCCGTCACCGCCGCCGCGATCTCGCCGACGGAGTGACCGATGACGGCCTTGGGGGTCACGCCGTGCGCGTTCCAGAGCCTGGCGAGGCCCAGCTGCATCACGAAGATCATGGTCTGTTCGCGGTCGATCCCGTCCAGGTCGCCCTCGGCCAGGATCTTCCGGGGAGAGAAGCCGATCTCCGCCAAGAAGATCGGCTCCACCTCGTCGACCAGGGACGCGAACTCCGGCTCCGTGGCGAGCAGCTCCCGTCCCATCCCGCGCCACTGGCAGCCCTGCCCGGCGAACACCCAGAGCGGCCCGGGGCCCGGCTCGGGCAGCACGTCCCCGGTGAGGACGGACTCGGCCGGCAGGTCCTCCGCTAGCCTGCGCAGGCTAGCCGTCAGCTCGTCCCGGTCCGCCGCGATCACGACGGCCCGGCGGCCCAGATGCGAGCGCCGGATCGCCAGCGTGTGCCCAGCCGAAGCCAGGTCGAGTCCCTGGCCGGGGATGGCGAGCCGGTCGGCCAGCGTGCCCGCGTACTGCCGCAGAGCCGTCTCCGAGGCGGCCGACAGCGGGAACAGCCGCTGCCCCGTCCCCTCGCCGCGGGGCTCGTCCGGAGCCGGAGGAGCCTGCTGGAGCACGATGTGCGCGACGGTGCCGCCGTACCCGAAGCTGGAGACGCCCGCCCGGCTGGGGTGGTCGCGATCCGGCCAGTCCGATCGCTTGGTCACCACGCGAAGCCCGGAGGTCTCCCACGAGATGGCGGGGTTCGGGGTGGTCAGCACGCTCGGCGGGATCTCGCCCCGGTCGAGGGCGAGCACCGCCTTGATGATGCCGGCGATGCCGGCGGCGCCTTCGAGGTGGCCGATGTTGGACTTGACCGAGCCGATGAGGCACGGGTCGCCCGCGGGCCGCCAGGTGCCGTACACCGAGCTCAGCGCGCCCGCCTCCAGCGGGTCGCCCAGCCGGGTCCCGGTCCCGTGCGCCTCGATGTAGTCGACGGTGGCCGGGGAGATGCCCGCCTGCCGGCACGCCCGGACCATCACGTGTTCCTGGGCCTCGCCGCACGGCGCCATGATGCCGTTGGTGTGCCCGTCCTGGTTCACGGCGCTGCCGATGACGAGCGCGAGGACCCGATCACCGTCGCGGCGCGCGTCGGACAGCCGCTTGAGCACGACCACGCCGCAGCCCTCACCGCGTCCGTATCCGTCGGCCATGGCGTCGAACGACTTGGACCGCCCGTCGGGGGCCAGGGCTCCGGCGGCGCCGAGGGTGAGGGTCTCGCCCGGGGTCACCAGCAGGTTGACCCCGCCGGCGAGCGCGACGTCGCTCTCTCCGAGCCGCAGGCTCTGCGCGGCCAGGTGGAGCGAGACCAGCGACGCCGAGCACGCGGTGTCCACCGCCATGCTGGGCCCGCGCAGGTCCAGGGAGTAGGAGATGCGATTGGCGACGGCGCAGGTCGCGGCGCCGATCCCGGTCCACGCCTCGATCTGGGGCAGGTCCTCCAGCAGGCGGCGGCCGTAGTCGTCGGTGCAGATCCCGATGAACACCCCGGTGTCGGTGCCGGCCAGATCGCGCGGAGGCAGGCCGGCGTGCTCCAGGGCCTCCCACGCGGTCTCCATCAGGATCCGCTGCTGCGGATCCATCAGCTCGGCCTCCCGGGGCGACAGGCCGAAGAACTCCGTGTCGAAGCCCTCGATGTCGCTCAGGAAGCTGCCGTTGCGCACGGCATGGCGCAGAGCGGCCGCGTATTCGGGGCTGCGGTTCTCGTAGGAAAGCCAGCGTTCGGCGGGCAGCGGCCCTGTCGTGTTCCGGCCCGCGCACAGCAGGTCCCAGAACTCGTCCGGTGAGTCGGCGTCGCCGGGGAAACGGCACCCGATCCCGATCACCGCCACCGGTTCCGTCCGGACTCCGCTCGGACTATCGACCATCGCGTTCGTTTCCCTTCAAGGACGACGTTTCACAGCCACGTTTCAGGACCATGAGGGCGTATCGAGAATCTTGATCACGGCGCTGGAGACGGTGACCCCAGGGCCGGTGCCGAGCATCAGCAGGTGGTCACCGGGGCCCAGTTGCCCGGTCACGAGCAGCCGGTCGAGGGCGAGGACCTGGTCACTGGCCCCGCAGTGGCCGATGGTGCGGCCGTAGTCCCAGGTCGATCGGGACATCGGCAGGTCGAGCGCGGCCATGCAACGCTGCTCGACGATCTCTTCGGAGTAGTTCATGAAGGCCACCCGGGTGAGATCGCGGGCCTCGATCCCGCTCTCGGTCAGCGCGCGCTCGACGACCTCCATCAGCGCCCGCTGGATCTTGAACAGTGCCGCCGTGCTCTCGCCCCGGGGCATGACCTGCTGCCGGAACTGCTCGTTCCTGGCGCCGAAGCTCATCCGGCGCCCGACGGTGACGCCGGGAGGGAACAGGGGTTCGGTGCCCCGGTGCAGTTCCTCGGCCTCGGTCACGGTCACGGTGCAGACCGACATCAGGCGCGCGAAACCCGCGCCCTTCGTGAGCACGAGCGCGCTGGCGGCGTCCCCGCCGATATAGCCGGGACCCATCCGCCAACGGTCCATCAACGGGGTGCCGTAGTTGTCGGCGGCGACCAGCAGGGCGGCCTGCCGGCCGGGAGTGGCGTCCAGGTAGCTCGCCGCGAGCTCCAGGCCGATGAACATCCCGTTGCAGCCCTGCCGGATCTCGGTGGCCAGGACGTCCCCGCCGACCAGATGGCGCTGCAGGTAGGCGTGCGGCGGCCAGCCGTCCGGACCCTGGTGCCACGTCGAGGCGTAGAGAAGGAGATCGAGGTCGGCCGGTGCCCGCCCGCTGCGCTTGAGCGCGCTCTGCGCGGCGTGCAGAGCCATCTCCGGAGCCGGTACGTCACCGGCCACCGCCGCCCCGGCCAGGTTGTGCAGTTCGACCTCTTCGGCCGGGTACCAGCCTTTGGCGACGGCCTTCTCGACGCTGACCGTCCTCGGGAGGAAGGCTCCCACTCCGCTGATGTAGGTGTCCGCCCACTGCATGACTCTGCCCTCACTGGCTCGGACGGCTAGACGAACGACGCCGGTTCGAGTTCTTTGATCATCGCGGCGATGGTCGCCACGTCCTTGAAGTTCTCGGGGTCGAGCTTCGCGGCGGGGATCGGGACGCCGATCTCCCGCCGGATGAAGTTCAGCAGGCGCGCCGTCCGCAGGGAGTCCAGAAGGCCCGACAGCAGGAGCGGGGTCGTCTCGTCGACCTTCAGGTCGACATCGTCGGTGACCAGGTTCTCCTGAATGAAGGCGACCAGCCTGTGAGCGATCTCGCCGGTGTTCCGTACGGTCGTCATGCCGAGTGCCCCTCTCGTGCCGCGGGCCGCGTCACCGGAGAGGGCGCGAGGACCCTGAACGCGGCCGCGGCGACCGACGTTCCCGAACCGAACCCCACCATCAGCAGGTGATCTCCTGGTACGAGCCCACCGGTCGCGACCAGGTGCTCGAAGGCGATGAACTGGTCGACCGCGCCGCAGTGGCCGACGCGCCGGCCGTAGTCCCAGGTCGTCTGGTCGACCCCGATGCCCAGCCAGGACATCTGCCCGTCCAGGTCCTCGCGGCGGCCGTGGGGGAACGCCACCCGGGTGATGTCGGCCAGCTTGATCCCGGCCTCGTCCAAGGTCTGTTCCACCTGTTGCATCATCGTCTTCTGGATCTTCAGGTGGATCCCGGTGCCCTGCTTCTTGAGCAACCTCTGGCGGAACTCCTCGTGCCGGTCTCCGAAGCTCAGCCCTCTCCCGATGGTGGCGTCCGGGGGGAACAGGGGGTAGGCGCCGTCGTTGACGGCGTCGGCCTCCGGGATCGTCGTCGCGTTGACCGAGAGGAGCTCGGCCATGCCGTAGTCCTTGCCGAGGAGGAGCGCGCACGCGGCGTCGCCTATCACCGCGCCGGGCGTCATCCGCCAGCGGTCCACCAGCGGGGTGCCGTGGTTGTCGGCGGAGACCACCATCGCCGTCTGGTGGGCCGGGTCGGCCTGCAGGTAGCTCGCCGCCAGCTGGAGCGAGCTGATCATTCCGACGCAGCCGCTCCGGATCTCGTACGCCGGCACGTGGCCGCCGAAGAGGTGCATCTGCAGGTAGTGCTGGGGCTGCCAGCCGTTCGGACCCTGGTGCCAGACCGACGGATAGAGCAGGAGATCGAGGTCACGCGGGGAGGACTCGCACCAGCGGTCGTAGGCGTCCTGGACCGCGCGGCGCGCCATCTCGGGCGCGGACACGTCGCCGGCCACCGCCGCGCCGATCTGCTGGAACTGCTCGACCTCCTCGGCCGGGTACAGCCCGTCCCGGACCGCCTGCTCGATGCTCACGGCGTCCGGCACAAAAGTGCCGAGGCTTCTGACGAACATGTTGGATGTACGCACGCGTCCCCTAACTCGTGGACGATCGCCACACCTGCCGGCACGGCGAGAAGAGGCACCGCCGAACCGGCGGAGCACCATGGAGTACGGCGTCATCAGGACGCCGACGGGGTTTCCGGACAGGCCGCAGCCATGGGGCCTTCCGGCAGCGGGTCAGGCGAGCGAGGTGGGACGGGCGACACCCGTATCGTGCGTTCACATAAAGGCACCCGCTACAGAGCAGGGACGCGGTTTCTTATCGTGAAACGCAGCGAAATCGCGGTACGGGATGTCGAATAGCTCGCAGCCGACCAACGAAAAAAGTCGTGAAAACGGAGCCGACGGTCAGGCGATGTTCAGGCTGGTTGTTCCGCAGTCCCCGCCGACCGTCGAAGTGCTTGAAACCAAATGCCGTAACATGCTCCTCTCTCTCGTCGGCCGTCACACAGGCAAGGATAGGGGCTGACCATCGAGTAAAGCAATATGAGCGTCCGAAATCTGAACAACGTCATTGCGTGATCGGAGTTCGGCGGAACGTGTTTGAGTTATGAAATGAAAATTTCCGCTCCGAGCTGCGGTTTCTCCGCCTGGATGGTTACGGATGCGTTTCCACGGCGCCCGGAGAACCACCGGTCCGTCGCCATTCATCGGAGGAATCCGGCTCAGCCGTTGCCGGTCCGTCCGTCGCACGGACCGGCAACGCGCTAACTACCGCACTATCTGCGGGACAGACAGACGTGTCGTCAGCTGGGCACCTTGGTACAAACGATTCCGTTGAGTTTGAACTCGGCCGGCGTGACGCTCGTCCCGTTCGCCTGGAAGCCGAAGCTCGCGGCGGAGCCGGGGCCGATATAGGCGTTGGTGCCGGCGTCGCGTGCGAGCACCGCGGTGCCGGTCTGGGTCACCGTGGCGTTCCAGGCACTGACGATCTGCTGACTGCCCGGCCAGGTCCATTGCATGGCCCAGCGGTCGATGGGGGTCGTCCCGGTGTTCGTCATGGTCACCGTGGCGTTGAAGGCTCCGCTCCAGGGACTGGGGGCGTAGGCGACGTTGCAGGAGTTGCCCAGCTTGAGTGCGCCGCGCAGCCAGGTCTCGAAGTTGACCCAGGTGGGGTTGGGCGAGCCGGCCACGGTGGTCCCGGAGCAGTTCGTCGTGGTGTAGGTGGTCTGGGTGCCGTAGCGGGCGGGGTCCATCACCCAGCTCAGGCCGTGGTCCGCGCCGGGAATCGAGATGAACTGGGCGTTGCCACAGCTGGTCTTGATCTTGTTGTAGAGCAGGACGCTCTGCCCGTGCGGTACCAGGAAGTCGGCCTGGCCGTGCAGGAACATCAACGGCGGGTCGTTCTGGTCGACGTAATTGATCGGATTGGCCAGAGCCGTCTGGGTGGGACAGGTCTGGATGGCGCAACCGATCAGGAGGG
The DNA here is from genome assembly GCF_042658925.1 of Sphaerisporangium aureirubrum. Taxonomy (NCBI): domain Bacteria; kingdom Bacillati; phylum Actinomycetota; class Actinomycetes; order Streptosporangiales; family Streptosporangiaceae; genus Sphaerisporangium; species Sphaerisporangium aureirubrum. The sequence goes on along the minus strand of NZ_JBHSRF010000022.1, from coordinate 25,690 downwards.
ATTCGGGGGAGGCGGGAGAGTTGTGGTCCAGCCCACCGGTCGGCAGGTTCTGCGCGTTCATCTGCAGGAAGTCGGTGGGGCTGAAGAAGGCGAGCCCTCCCTGCACGGCACTGGAGACGCCGGTCGTGCCGACGGTGCCCTCCAACGACGCCACGCCGCCGGTCAGGGTGGCCATCTCCGTCAGCCAGCCGCCCGAGGAGTCGCCCATCATGGCGATGCGATTGGGGTCGATCTGGTAGGTGGCGGCGTTGGCGCGCAGAAAGCGGATGGCCGCCTTGATGTCGTGCACCTGGGCCGGGAAGACCGCCTGCGTGCTGGACCGGACACTGACGCCGGCCACCGCGAACCCCTTGGGGTTGAAGACGGCGGCGATGGCGTCCGCGCCGACCTTGCCGTCGTCGCTCGACCACGCCGAGCCGCTGTGCCAGATCAGCAGCGGCCGGGGGGTGAGGCCGCCCGTCGGCAGGTAGAGGTCGAGCAGATGTCCCCTGGAGCCGGCCGGCGACGCGGGCGCGTAGGCGATGTCGCTGATCACCGCGGCGTGGGCCGGCGGCGCGAAGGATAACGACAGGCCGACGGTGGCCAGCATGGTCATGACCATGCCGGCGATCGCGGACCTACGGATACGAGCATGCATGGTGGTGCGCCTCCGGTACTCGGGGTGATCGCCGCTACCCAGGTGGTGGCCGTCCAGATCTCCCCCGGTCCGGGGCAGCCGCGATCAGCACGCGAGCCGTAGCGCCTGTTGAGAACGTACGTCCCGTTTCAAGTCCTGGCCTTGCATCGATATGGGCGAGGCGACGATATGACAGGTACGCGACCAGGGTCAAAGTATTCGTCGGATCGGTCCATTTCTGACAGCAGGTCCTCAGTCTGAACAGGGAAAAGCGGCCCATCTGGGACCGAACGCGACAAACGCCAAGAAAGTTTCAGCACCGATGGCCGACGACCCGGCCATACCGGCGTTTCGGGACATGACCGGCCACAGTGCCCGGAACAGCGGGAGGAGGGCAGTGATGATCACAAATGGCATGATCATGATATGGGACATCTGGAGATCCTTAAATCAGGCAGACCGGGAATTAATGTCAGCCTTGAATCGCACAATCATCGTGAAACATGTGCCGCCCTCATCTAAACACCGCGATCGCCGGCCCGCCCTTCGCCGACGGCGACTCTCCGTGCCTGTCACACGGTCGTGACAATACTTTCTGACACAAAGGGTGATATCTTGACCGCCATGATCTGCCCAGTCGCAGGAGGATGAATGCGCAAGGCACGCGCGGTTCTCGTCTCGGCCGTTCTGGCCATCGGAGTGTCGTTATCCATCGGCGCCGCCCCGGCACAGGCCGAGTCGCTGAACGGCATCTACCGGCAGTATTCGGAATGCCAGCGGGTCGGAAGCTACGGCGACGACCAAGGCTGGTGGGACAACTGGCGATGCGAGTGGAAGAGCCAGTATTACTACTACTTCCTCTACTCGTGACACCGTGAACGGATGCGCCCCAGGCTCGGACGGCGAGCCTGGGAGCGCGCCACAGGCCGGCGGGACGCCACCCCGCGCCCGCGGCTCGTGGCCTCCCGCCGTTCACCTCGGAAGACTTCGTTCCCGCCCCGGCTCCGCAGGGGATTCCCCGGGGACATGAAACCGCCCGGCCGGGTCGCGTCCCGGCCGGGTCTGTCGTTCAAGAGCCCGCCCGGACGGGACCGCTGTTCAGACCGGGCGGATGTCTCGTCCGGCCGCCTCACCGGGATCGCGTCCCGGAGAGGCGGCCGTCTTGCCGGACCCCGTCAGTGGGTGCCCAGTTCGCCGCCGAGGTAGGCCTCCCGGACCTGGGGGTCGTTGAGGAGGTCGGAGGCGGGGGCGGACTTGACGACGCGGCCGGTCTCCAGAACGTAGGCGCGGTGCGCCAGCTGGAGGGCCTGCTGGGCGTTCTGCTCAACCAGGAGCACGGTGGTGCCGCGGTTGTTGATCTCCTTGATGATGGTGAAGATCTGGGTGACCAGCATGGGGGCCAGGCCCATCGACGGCTCGTCCAGCAGGAGGACCTTCGGACGGCTCATCAGGGCGCGGCCGATGGCGACCATCTGCTGCTCCCCGCCGGACATCGTGCCGCCCGCCTGGTTGCGGCGTTCGGCCAGGCGCGGGAACAGCTCGAAGACCTCGTCGAGATCCTTGGTCAGGTCGCCCGAGCGGGTGTAGGCGCCCATCAGGAGGTTCTCGGTGACGGTCATGCCCGGGAAGACGCCGCGGCCCTCGGGAGACTGGCCGATGCCGGCCAGCACCCGCTTGTGGCCGGGCATCTTGCTGATGTCCTGGCCGTCGAACACCACGCTGCCCGAGGTGAGCGGGCGCAGGCCCGAGATGGTCTTGAGCGTGGTGGTCTTGCCGGCCCCGTTGGCGCCGATGAGGGTGACGATCTCGCCCTCGTCGACCTGCAGGGACACGCCCTTGATCGCCTCGATCTTGCCGTAGTGGACGCGGATGTCGCTGATTTCAAGAAGCATCGGCGGGAGCCCCCAGGTACGCCTCGATGACCCTCGGGTCGTTCTGCACCTCGGCGGGGAGGCCGTCGGCGATCTTCTGCCCGAAGTCGAGCACGGCGATGCGGTCGCTGATGCCCATCACCAGTGCCATGTCGTGCTCGATCAGCAGGACCGTGCGACCGGCGTCCCTGATCTTGCGGATGAGCCCCTGCAGGGACTCCTTCTCCGCGGGGTTCATGCCCGCCGCGGGCTCGTCGAGCAGCAGCAGCTTCGGCTTGGTGGCCAGCGCGCGGGCGATCTCCAGCCGTCGCTGGTCACCGTACGGGAGGTTCTTGGCGGTCTCCTCCCAGCGGTTGCCGATGCCGACGAACTCCAGCAGCTCCCGCGCCAGTGCCTTGCCGTCCCGCTCCTCGTGGCGGTGCCAGGGCAGCCCGAGGGCCGCGCTGAACATGCCGGCGCGGTGGTGGGCGTCCGCGCCCACCATGACGTTCTCCAGGGCCGACATGTTGTGGAACAGCCGGATGTTCTGGAAGGTGCGGGCGAGGCCACGCTTGGTGACCTTGTAGCGCTTCATGCCGTCGATGCGGTCGCCGTCGAAGACGACCTGGCCGGCGGTCGGGCGGTAGACGCCGGTGACCACGTTGAACACCGTGGTCTTGCCGGCGCCGTTCGGCCCGATCAGCGCGAAGATCTCGCCCTCGTTGACCGTCAGGTCGACGTCGCGCAGCGCGACGACGCCGCCGAACTGCATCTTGACGGTCTCCAGCCGCAGAAGCGGACGCGTCTCGCTCATTTGGCTGCTCCTTCGGCTGCGTGGGTCTCCGGCCCGGCGACCTCGGCCCCGAGGCTGCCCATGCCGCCCGTGCCCTCGGCCAGTTCGGCTTTTCGGCGCCGGGACGGCAGGAGGCCCTCCGGCCGGAAGATCATCAGGACGACCAGTGCGCCGCCGAACACCATGATGCGGTAGTCGGACAGGCCGCGGAACCGCTCGGGCAGCCAGGCGACCAGGAACGCGCCGAGGATGACGCCCGGCAGGTTGCCCGAGCCGCCGAGCACGACCGCCGCGAGGATGGTGGCCGACAGCATGAACATGAAGTCGTTCGGGTTGATCGAGATGGTCTTGCCGGCCCAGACGACCCCCATCGCGCCGCCGATGGAGGCGCCGATGGCGAAGGCGAGGAGCTTGAACTTGAAGGTCGGCACGCCCATGACCTCGGCGGCGTCCTCGTCCTCGCGGATGGCGGCCCACGCGCGGCCGACCCGGCTCTTCTCCCACCGCTTCACGAAGATGATGATGGCGGTGGCCACCACCACGAGCAGGTAGTAGTACGGCCGGGGGTCGAGCACGCCGTAGTGGAAGACGTCCACCCCGAAGATCATGACGCCGTCGAGACTCGGCGGGTGCGGGATGCCCGCGATGCCGCGCGGCCCGCCGATGGCGGGGGTGTTCTCGGCGGTCTGCCGGACGATCTCACCGAAGCCGAGCGTCACGATGGCGAGGTAGTCGCCGCGCAGCCGCAGGGTCGGCCCGCCGAGCACGACTCCGGACACGGCCGACAGCACGACGCCGACGACCAGGATCTCCCAGAAGTTGAGCCCCAGCTCGGTGCCGAGCAGCGCCATGGAGTAGCCGCCGATGGCGAAGAACGCGATGTACCCGAGGTCCAGCAGGCCCGCCTGGCCGACCACGACGTTCAGGCCGATCGCCAGGACCACGAACGTGCCGATGGGGAAGAACAGCACGCTCGCCCAGTCGGTGTACGGCGACATGAACTGCCCGATGGAGTCGGAGGGCAGCAACAGGGCGATGACGAACAGTGCGGCGTAGACGATCCAGCGCTGCCAGCCGGGCGCGTCGGCCCAGCGGTCGCGGATGCCGTCGGTGAACGCCGAGACGGCGTTCCTGCCATTGGTGATCGTGGTGTTGGTGCTCATGCGCGCGCCCGCTGGAGGGATTCACCGAGGATGCCGGTGGGCCGGAACATCAGGACCAGGACGAGAACCGTGAACGCGATGACATCCTTCCATCCCGAGCCGAAGATGGCAGCCCCGTAGTTCTCGATGAGCCCGAGGAACAAGCCGCCGACCAGCGCTCCGCGTAGGTTGCCGATGCCGCCCAGCACCGCGGCGGTGAACGCCTTGATGCCGAGCAGGAAGCCGATGGAGAACTTCGTGACCTCGAACTGCAGGATGAACAACGCGCCCGCGATGCCGGCCATCAGGCCGCCGATCAGGAACGTGATCCGCACGATCTTGTCGATGTCCACGCCCATCAGGACCGCGGTCTCGGGGTCCTGGGAGGTGGCGCGGATGCCACGCCCGATCTTGGTGCGGTTGACCAGCAGGTCGAGCAGGATCATCATGCCGACCGCCGCGACGAAGATCAGGATCTGGTCGACCCGGATCTGCGCCCCGCCCAGCGTGAACAGCACGTCCTTGTCCATGATGCGCGCGACGCCCATCTGGTTACGGCCCTGCTGCGGACGGTTGAAGACGTGCGGGATGATCACCAGGGCGAAGAGCTCCTGGAGGAACAGGGAGGCGCCGATGGCCGAGATGAGGGCGGCCAGGCGCGAGGCGCCGCGTTTGCGCAGCGGGCGGTAGGCGATGCGTTCCAGCAGCATCGCGGAGCCCGCCGAGGCGGCCCCGCCGACCAGCAGCATGAGCAACAGCCCGCCCACCAGGGCGAGGCCGGTCAGCGGCTGGGTGATGCCGAACGTCATGACCACGAAGGCCGACGCCATGGTGCCGATCATGAAGATCTCGGAGTGAGCGAAGTTGATGAGTCGCAACACGCCGTAGACCATCGTGTAGCCCAGGGCGACCAGGCCGTAGATCGAGCCCAGGATGAGGCCGTCGATCGTGTACGGCCAGAACGAGCCGAGAAGATTATCGAACACGAGGTTTCGCTTTCAGGGAGCCGTCACGGGACACGGACGGGGGCGGGAGCGCACGTGGCGTTCCCGCCCCTCTCACTTCTGTCCGATGAACTGTCAGCCGTCGAGCTTGGCCGTCGTGGTGTCACCGAGCAGGCCGATGACGCCGGCCTTGACCTGGTACATGTAGATCGCCTTCGCCGAAGGCTCACCGGTCGGGTCGAAGCTGATGTGCTTGGAGATGCCGTCGAAGTCCGACTTGCCGACCGCCTCGTTGATGGCGTCCGGCGTGGTCGCGCCCGCGCCGATCACCTTCAGGAAGGTGGTCATCGCGTCGTAGCCCTCGGTGGCGTAGACCAGCGGGTCGGCGCCGAACTTCGCCTTGTAGTCCGTGGCGAACTTCTTGACCTTCTCGTCGGCCTCGTCCGGGGTGGGGATGCGGCAGGGGCAGCCGATGAGCGCGCCCTCGGCCTGCTCGGCGCCGGCGCCCTCGACGATGCCCTTGTCCAGCGAGCCGTCGCCGGAGAAGAACTTGGCCGTCACGCCCTTGTCCCTGAGCTGCTTGAGCAGCTTGCCGGCCGCGGCGTAGTAGCCGCCGAAGAAGATGGCGTCCGGCTTGGCGGACGACACCTTGTTCACCGTCGAGGAGTAGTCGGTGGCGTTCGGGTCGAGCGCGTCGCTGGTGACGGCGACACCCTTGGTCTTGAGCTGCGCCCGGACCGCGTCGCCGATGCCGAGGCCGTACTCGGACTTGTCGTCGATCACGAAGGCGTTCTTGGACGCGGCGGCGCCGGCGATGAAGTCGGCGATGGCCGGGCCCTGCACGCCGTCGTTCGGGACGACGCGGTGCCAGTACTTCCAGCCGTTCTTGGCGAGGTCGACGTTGGTGGCCGAGGCGGAGATGTTCGGGATCTTCGCCTCCTCCAGCACCGGGACGGCCTGCTTGGACTCACCGGAGAACGCGGGGCCCACCATGGCGACGATCTTGTCTGTCTTGATCGCCTGCTGGCTCAGGGCCACCGCGGTGGTCGCGTCCGCGCGGCTGTCATAGGGGACCAGCTCGACCTTGACCTTGGGGTTGGTCGCGTTGTACTCGTCAACGGCGAGCTGGGCGCCGTTGCGCGGCGGGATGACGATGCCGGAGTTCTCACCCGACAGGTCGCCCATGAAGCCGATCTTGAGCGTGGTCGGCGCGGCGGAGGATCCACCACCGCCCGCCTCCGGCTCGGAGCCGCCGCAAGCGGCGAGACCAACGGTTAGTGCCACACCGACGGCGAGCACGCCCCCGAGGCGAGCAATCTTGGGCCGCAAGGTTGCCTTCCTTTCGCCTGATCCCACGTCGGGATCGGGTCCACAGAGCCCCCCTGGCGGATACGACCAGGGGTTGTTGACGGCATTACACCCAGCTCAAGTCACAGGTCGGTACAGAGAGACCCCACGTTACCGCTTCGTTATCACACCGGTCCTCTTCGGCGATCGAGCAGAAAAGTAAAGGTCACATCCGAGGCAAGGGGCCCTGTTCGGCGAGGTCCGGGCACGACCGGCACCGCCTTGACCGGCCGCGCCCCGCGGGTTGACTCGCCCGGGTCGGCACGGCGGAGGCGTCCGGCGATCAGGAAGTCCTCCGATGTCCGGGGTCCGGCGCCGGCTCGGCTCAGGAGCCCTCTTGGGCGGCGGCCTCGGCGACGACGGCCTGGGCGACCTGGCGCATGCTCATGCGGCGGTCCATCGAGGCCTTCTGGATCCAGCGGAACGCCTGCGGCTCGGTCCACCCGTGCTGGGCCATCAGCAGGCCCTTGGCCCGCTCGACGAGCTTGCGGGTCTCCAGCCGCTCGCCGAGCGTGGACACCTCGCGCTCCAGCGCCGCGATCTCCTCGTGCCTGCTGACCGCCATCTCGATCGCCGGGACAAGGTCGGACTTGGTGAACGGCTTGACGAGGTAGGCCATGGCGCCGGCGTCCCTCGCCCGCTCCACCAGGTCGCGTTGGGAGAACGCGGTGAGGATCAGGCAGGGGGCCACCCGTTCCGACACGATGCGCTCGGCGGCGGAGATGCCGTCCAGGATCGGCATCTTGACGTCCAGGATCACGAGATCCGGCCGGCGCTCCATGGCCAGTTTGATCGCCGTCTCGCCGTCTCCCGCCTCACCGACGATGGCATAACCCTCCTCTTCCAGCATCTCCTTCAAATCGAGGCGGATCAGGGCCTCGTCTTCCGCGATCACCACTCGCCGCTGCGTACTCACGACCAAGAGAGTACCGACGTCCGCTAGATTAGGGACACGCGCGGCGAGCGCCCCGATAGACCAACGGCAGAGTCAATGGCCTCAAAATCCATCAAGTGTGGGTTCGAATCCCACTCGGGGCACCGACCGGCGGATCCGCCGGATCCAGCGGCGCCCGCCGGGCCGCCGGGGCCGCGGCAGGCGCCGGCCCGCCGGCGCGGACAGCGAAACGGCCACCACCGGGACCCGCCCGGGGTGGCCGTCGCCAAAGAGGCGGTCAGGCTCCGCTTGAGGACACCGCCGAGCCGATGGTGTGCACGCGCAGCGCGTTGGTGGAGCCGTGGGTTCCGGGCGGGGAGCCCGCCACGATGACGACCTTGTCGCCCTTCTCGCAGCGGCCGGCCGACAGCAGCGCCGACTCGACCTGGCGCACCATGTCGTCGGTGTGGTGGACGAACGGCACCTCGTAGGTCTCCACGCCCCAGGTGAGGGCGAGCTGGCCGCGGACCTCGGAGGCCGAGGTGAAGGCGAGCAGCGGGATCGGCGAGCGGTAGCGCGCCAGCCGCCGGGCGGTCTCCCCCGACATGGTGTACGCGCACAGCGCGCGGGCCCCGACGATCGCGCCGACCTCGGCCGCCGCGCGGGCGATGGCGCCGCCGATGGTCTCGGGCAGGCGGTCGAAGGTGTGGGTGGACTGCAGCGACTCGGCCTCGGCGGCCAGGGCGATGCGGTCCATCGTGGCGACCGACTCGATGGGATAGCTGCCGACCGAGGTCTCGCCGGACAGCATGACCGCGTCGGCGCCGTCCATGACGGCGTAGGCGACGTCGGAGGCCTCGGCGCGGGTGGGGCGGGGGGCGCTCATCATCGAGTCGAGCATCTGGGTGGCGACGATGACGGGGTGGGCCTTCTCGCGGCACATCTCGATGGCGCGGCGCTGCACGATCGGCACCTGCTCCAGCGGGAGCTCCACGCCGAGGTCGCCGCGGGCGACCATGATGCCGTCGAAGGCGTCGACGATCTCGCGGAGGCGCTCGACGGCCTGCGGCTTCTCGATCTTGGCCAGCAGCGGCAGGTGCACGCCCTCCTGGTCCATGATGCTCCGCACCAGGGCGGCGTCGTCGGGGCTGCGCACGAAGGACAGGGCGATCATGTCGAAGCCGGTGCGCAGCGCCCAGCGAAGGTCCTCCTCGTCCTTGTCGGTGAGGGCGGGGGCGGACACCGCGACACCGGGGAGGTTGAGGCCCTTGTTGTCGGAGATCATGCCGCCGACGATGACCTTGGTCACCACGCGCTGCTCGTCGACGGCGGTGGCCTCCAGGACCAGGCGGCCGTCGTCGACCAGGATGCGGTCCCCGGGGCGCACGTCGGCGGGCAGGCCCTCGTACGTCGTGGAGACCAGGTCGCGGTCGCCGGGGACGTCCTCGGTGGTGATCGTGAACATGTCGCCGAACCCGAGCCGCACCGGGCCCTCGGCGAACCGGCCCACCCGGATCTTGGGGCCCTGGAGGTCGGCCAGGACGCCGACCCCGATGCCGAGCTCGGCGGCGGCCTCCCGCACCCGCCCGTGCACTTCTTTGTGGAGCTCGTGGCTCCCGTGGCTGAGGTTGAACCGCGCGACGTTCATGCCCGCGGAGATCAACTCTCGCAGGCGCTCCGGAGAGGAGGTGGCGGGCCCCAGTGTGCAGACAATCTTCGCTCGACGACTCACAAGTCCTACCCTAATTGGTACAGACCACTGGATGGCGGGGAAGTCCCTGGCTACCACCCGGAATCCCCCGAGATCCCCCTTGCGACGATCCCCCATCCGGCGGCGGCCCGGCGTGGCGGCGCGGCCGGATGGACCCCGTGCGGGCCCCGGTCACGACCGACGCGACTCGGGCGACCCAGGTCCACGTTCGTGTTCGTGCGTCTCTCAGGATAAACGCCCCGTACACCTGGGGGTGGCGTGTCCCCCAAGCCGCCCGCGGGCGTTCATTTGTCCGTCACCACCCGGCGGGGCCGCGCGGGCCCCGCCGGGCGGCGGTTCAGCCCTTGGCGGTGGCGGCCCGGTAGGCGTCGACGATGCCGTGGCCGTAGAAGCCGTTCTTGGCCGCCGAGCCCACGCACAGGTGCGTCTCCTCGGTGGCGGGGTAGCGGGTGGAGCCGGTGGCCGGGCACGCGGTGTGGCGCGCCGTGGCGTACAGCAGCTTCTCGACCTTGGCGGGGGCCAGGGTGAGGCCGCCCTTGCCGGGCTTGCCGAAGCGGGCCACCAGGATCGCCGCCACGCCCGCGGCGTGCGGCGAGGCCATCGAGGTGCCGGAGAGGTACTGCCAGTAGGCGCACGAGCCGTGGTGGCACTCGCGCACCACCGAGGACGTGGACGGCCTGCCCGCGGCGTCGATGAGCTTCTGGGCGCGCAGCGCGCGCTTGGGGGCCGGGCCGAGGATCTCGCGCGCCACGCCCTTCAGCGAGGTGCCCGTGTCGGTGGAGTCGCCGCCGGGGGCCGCGAGGTCGGTCTGCTCGTTGCCGTAGTCGGAGTACCAGGCCTTGCGCTTGCTCGGCCCGATCGCGGACACCGAGATGACGCCGCGGGACTCGGCGGGCACGTTGATGCAACTGTTGTCGATGGTGCGCTTGCGCTCGGTCCCCTCGGGGTACCCCGGGCTGGTGTCGTCCACCAGCGGGTGGCCGAGGTCGGTGGACTCGTTGCCGAGCGCGCTGATCAGCGTGACGCCGTGCGCGCGGGCGTAGTCGAGGGCGCGCTGCACGCCGGTGACGATGCCGGCCTGCTGGAGCTGCTCGGCCCGCGAGTCGGCGGGGTTGGCGGCGCAGTTGAAGGTCCACGGGTCGACGAAGAAGCTCATGTTGACCACGTCGACGCCCGCGTCGCCCGCGTAGGTGAGGGCGTCCAGCACCGGCTTGAGGAAGAAGAAGCCCGAGTCCATGCCGGCCCGGATGTTGACCAGCCCCACCCCGGGGGCCACCCCGGCCATGCCGATGCCGTTGATCGGCGCGCCGATGGTGCCGGCGACGTGGGTGCCGTGCCCGTCGTCGTCGACGTCCGCGGGGTCCTTGCAGTTCTTGTACTCGCAGGGGCCGTCGAGCGTCTTGCCGTTCGGGTCGCGCGGGCGGTCCACCACGAAGTTGCGGCTGCGGGCGCGGTCGAAGTTGGCGGCGATGTCGGGGTGGGAGCCGTCCACGCCGGTGTCGATGATGCCGACCAGCACCTTCTTGGTGCCGCGGGCCTTGGCGTAGGACCCGCGCGCGTCGGCGCCGATCATGCGCATGTCCCACTGGCGCCCGGCCAGCGGCTCGCCGGCCGCCGTCCCGGTGAAGGCCTTGGACGACACCTGGGCGGACGCGGCGGTGTCCCCGGACGTACCCGCGGCCACCGGCAGGATCGGCAGCGCCTCGGGCGCGGTGGCCCACTGGGCGGAGGTCAGCGCGGCGGCCGAGCCGACCCTGCGGTTGGCGGTCACGCCGACCACGGACGGGTCGGCGCCCACCCGCTCGGCGAACGCCGGGCCCGCGCCGCGCGCGATCACGTACCCGAGCCGCGCGTCGGCGCCCCTGGCGGAGCCGCCGCCGGCCTCGACGGCGCGCAGGGCCTCCCGCTGCCGCCCCTGGGCGTAGAAGACCAGGTAGTCGCCGCTCTGGGCGGCGACTGCCGTCTCGCCGGCGCGTGGCGCCGGGGAGGCCGTGACCAGCGAGCCCGACATCAGGCATCCCGCCACGAGTGAGCCCGCCATCACGACCGGAACGGCGGCGCCAACGCCCCGCCTGTGCCCCCGCACCATCGACCCTCTCCTCATTCCTCGCCCAGACGAACGAGGCAGCATCATTCTGTGAATCGAGGATCAAAGCAAGTTGCGCAGAAATCCTCCGGCGTTCGCTCCTTTATACACATATGTGATGACAGCCCAGGCGGGAAATCACATAACCCCAATAAACCGGGCGATCACACCAGTGGCCGCGCCGTCGGGGGAATGGCCACGGGCAGGGCGCTCTGACCGGTGAGGTAGCGGTCGACCCCCGCGGCGGCGGAACGGCCCTCCGCGATGGCCCAGACGATCAGCGACTGGCCGCGGCCCATGTCCCCGGCGACGAAGACGCCCTCCACACTCGACATGTACGACGTGTCGCGGGCCACGTTCCCCCGGGCGTCGAAGAACGCCGCCGGGTCGGCGGCCTCGGCCGCCAGGTCCGTCAGCAGCGCGCCCTTCTCCGGGCCCACGAAGCCCATGGCCAGCGTGACCAGCTCGGCCGGGATCTCCCGCTCGCTGCCGGGCACCTGGCGGAACCCGGCGGCCGGGCCCTCCACGTCGACCAGCCGCAGCGCCCGGACGCGTCCCTCGTCGTCGGCGACGAAGCCGGTCGTGGACACCGCGTACACCCGGTCGCCCGCGCCCGCCTCGAGCTCCTCGTGGGCGCTCTCGGTCTTGAACAGCATCGGGTACGTCGGCCAGGGCTGGACGTCCGGCCGCGCGCCCGGCGGCTTCGGCATGATCTCCAGCTGCGTGATCGAGGCCGCGCCCTGGCGCACCGCGGTGCCGATGCAGTCGGCGCCGGTGTCGCCGCCGCCGATCACCACCACGTGCTTGCCCTTGGCCGACACCGGCGACTCGGCCAGGTCGCCCTCCTGCACCTTGTTGGACAGCGGGAGGTACTCCATGGCCTGGTAGACGCCGGCGTGCTCGCGGCCCGCCACCGGCAGGTCCCGCCAGGCGGTGGCGCCGCCGGCCAGCACGACCGCGTCGAACTCCTCGCGCAGCTGTGCCGCCGTGACGTCCACGCCGACGTTGACGCCGGTGCGGAACTCGGTGCCCTCGGCGCGCATCTGCGCCAGGCGCCGGTCCAGGTGGCGCTTCTCCATCTTGAACTCGGGGATGCCGTAGCGCAGCAGCCCGCCGATCCTGTCGGCGCGCTCGAACACCACGACGTCGTGCCCGGCCCGGGTGAGCTGCTGCGCGGCGGCCAGCCCGGCCGGGCCGGAGCCGATCACGGCGACCCGCCTGCCGGTCCTGGTGGCCGGCGGCTGCGGCGTCACCCAGCCCTCGGCGAAGGCCCGGTCGATGATCTCGACCTCGACCCGCTTGATCGCCACCGGGTCGGAGTTGATGCCGAGCACGCACGCCGACTCGCACGGAGCCGGGCACAGGCGCCCGGTGAACTCCGGGAAGTTGTTGGTGGCGTGCAGCCGCTCGATCGCCTCGGCCCAGTCGTCCCGGTAGACGAGGTCGTTCCACTCGGGGATGAGGTTCCCGAGCGGGCAGCCGTTGTGACAGAACGGGATGCCGCAGTCCATGCAGCGCGCGGCCTGCCGGGTGAGGGCGGGCGCGGGGAAGTCCTCGTAGACCTCACGCCAGTCGCGGATGCGGACGTCGACCGGGCGGCGCGCCGGCAGCTCGCGCGCGTGCGCCAGGAAACCCTTGGGGTCGGCCATCGGTGTACCTCCCTTGTCAGCCGTGCGAGGCGGCCATGACCGCCTCGTCGATGTCCCGGCCCTCGGCGCGCGCGACCGCGGCGGCCTCGAGCACCCTCTTGTAGTCGGTCGGCATGATCTTGCCGAACCGCGTCAGCGTGCCGTCCCAGTCGTCCAGCAGCGCCTTGGCCACCGTGGAGCCGGTCTCGGCCAGGTGGCGTTCCACGACGTCGCGCAGGAACTCCGAGTCCTGCTCGGTGAGCTCCTCGACGGCGACCATCTCGCGGTTGACCCGCACCGGATCAAGGTCCAGCACGTAGGCGACGCCGCCCGACATGCCGGCCGCGAAGTTGCGTCCGGTCGCGCCGAGCACGATCACCCGGCCGCCGGTCATGTACTCGCACCCATGGTCGCCGACGCCCTCCACCACGGCGGTGGCGCCGGAGTTGCGGACGCAGAACCGCTCGCCCATCACGCCCCGGACGAACGCCTCGCCGGACGTGGCGCCGTACAGGCCGACGTTGCCCGCGATGACCTGCGTCTCGGCGCTGAACGGCGCGTCGGGGTGCGGGCGCACCGTGATCCGGCCGCCGGACAGGCCCTTGGCGAGGTAGTCGTTGGCGTCGCCGGTGAGCCGCAGGGTGATGCCCTTCGGCAGGAAGGCGCCGAAGGAGTTGCCCGCCGACCCGGTGAAGGTGACGTCGATGGTGTTGTCGGGCAGCCCCGCCCCGGCGTACCGGCTGGTCACCTGGTGGCCGAGCATGGTGCCGACCGTGCGGTTGACGTTGCGGATGGGAAGGTCCAGCGTCACGCGGTCGCCGTACTTCAGCGCGCCCTCGGCCAGCTGGATCAGCGTGTTGTCCAGCGCCTTCTCCAGGCCGTGGTCCTGCGCCACGGTGCGGTGCAGCGGCGTGCCCTCCGGCAGCGACGGCACGTGCAGGATGGGCGACAGGTCCAGTCCGGACGCCTTCCAGTGGTCCTCGGCGGCCGTGGTGTCCAGGATCTCGGCGTGCCCGACGGCCTCCTCGATCGAGCGGAAGCCGAGCGCCGCGAGGTACTCGCGGACCTCCGCGGCGACGAACTCGAAGAAGTTGACCACGAACTCCGGCTTGCCGGCGAACCGCTTGCGCAGCTCGGGGTTCTGCGTGGCCACGCCGACCGGGCAGGTGTCCAGGTGGCAGACGCGCATCATCACGCAGCCGGACACCACCAGCGGCGCGGTGGCGAAGCCGAACTCCTCGGCGCCGAGCAGCGCGGCGACCATCACGTCACGGCCGGTCTTGAGCTGGCCGTCGGCCTGGACCACGATGCGGTCGCGCAGGCCGTTGAGCAGCAGGGTCTGCTGGGTCTCGGCCAGGCCGAGCTCCCACGGCGCGCCCGCGTGCTTGATCGACGTCAGCGGCGAGGCGCCGGTGCCGCCGTCGTGGCCCGAGATGAGCACGACGTCGGCGTGGGCCTTGCTGACCCCGGCGGCCACGGTGCCGACCCCGACCTCGGCGACCAGCTTGACGTGCACGCGGGCCTGCGGGTTGGAGTTCTTCAGGTCGTGGATGAGCTGGGCGAGGTCCTCGATCGAGTAGATGTCGTGGTGCGGCGGCGGCGAGATGAGGCCGACGCCGGGCGTGGAGTGCCGGGTCTTGGCGATCCACGGGTACACCTTGTGGCCGGGCAGCTGGCCGCCCTCGCCGGGCTTGGCGCCCTGGGCCATCTTGATCTGCAGGTCCGCCGCGTTGACCAGGTACTCGCTGGTCACGCCGAACCGGCCGGAGGCCACCTGCTTGATGGCGCTGCGCCGCGCCGGGTCGTGCAGGCGGTCGGGGTCCTCGCCGCCCTCGCCGGTGTTGGACTTGCCGCCGAGGCGGTTCATCGCGATGGCGATGGTCTCGTGCGCCTCCAGGGAGATCGACCCGTAGGACATCGCGCCGGTGGAGAATCGCTTGACGATGCTCTCGACCGGCTCGACCTCCTCCAGCGGCACCGGCGGGCGCACGCCCTCGCGCAGCCGGAACAGGCCGCGCAGGGTCATGAGCTTCTCCGCCTGCTCGTCCACCAGCCCGGTGTACTGCTTGAAGATCTCGTACCGCCGGGTGCGGGTGGCGTGCTGGAGCCGGAACACCGTCTCGGGGTTGAACAGGTGCGGCTCGCCCTCGCGGCGCCACTGGTACTCGCCGCCGACGTCCAGGCGGCGGTGGGCGTTCTCGGCGCGCGGGTAGGCCCGCAGGTGGCGCAGGCGCGCCTCCTCGGCCAGCACGTCGAAGCCGACGCCGCCGAGGCGCGAGGTGGTGCCGACGAAGCAGGCGTCGACGACCTCCTGGCCGAGGCCGAGCGCCTCGAAGATCTGCGCGCCGGTGTAGGAGGCCACCGTGGACACGCCCATCTTGGACATGATCTTCAGGACGCCCTTGCCGTACGCCTTGATCAGGTTGCGCACCGCGGTCCTCGGCTCCAGGGTCAGCTCGCCCCTGGCCGTCATGTCCTCGACGGTCTCGATCGCCAGGTACGGGTTGACCGCGGAGGCGCCGTACCCGATGAGCAGCGCCATGTGGTGGCACTCGCGGGCCTCGCCGGTCTCGACGACCAGGCCCACCCGGGTGCGGGACTTCTCGTGGATCAGGTGGTGGTGCACCGCGCCGGTGAGCATCAGCGACGGGATGGGGGCCAGGCGGGGGTCGGAGCCGCGGTCGGTGAGCACGATGATGCGCGCCCCGCCGCGGATCGCCTCCGAGACCTCGGCGCAGATCTCCTCAAGACGGTGCAGCAGCCCTTCGCCGCCGCTGGCCACCTCGTACAGGCCGGAGACCACGTGCGGCTGGAAGCCGGGCAGCGCGCCTTCGTCGTTGATGTGGATGATCTTGGCGAGCTCGGCGTTGTCGATCACCGGGTACGGCAGCACCAGGCGGCGGCAGGACGCCGAACCGGGGGCCAGCAGGTTGCCCTCCGGGCCGATCGTGGTCTGCAGGGACGTGACCAGCTCCTCGCGGATCGCGTCCAGCGGCGGGTTGGTGACCTGGGCGAACAGCTGGCTGAAGTAGTCGAACAGCAGCCGGGGCTTGTCGCTCAGCACGGCGACCGGCGAGTCGGTGCCCATCGAGCCGATCGGCTCGGCGCCCGAGCGGGCCATCGGGGCGAGGATGATCCGCAGCTCCTCCTCGGTGTACCCGAAGGTCTGCTGCCGCTTGACCAGCGCCTCGTGGGTGACGATCGGGCGGTCGCGCTCGGGAAGCTCCTCGAAGCGCACCAGGCCCGCGTGCAGCCACTCGCCGTACGGCAGCTCGGCCGCCAGCTCGGCCTTGATCTCGTCGTCCTCGATGATCGTGCCGCGGGTGGTGTCGACGAGGAACATCTTGCCGGGCTGCAGCCGTCCCTTGCGGACCACCCTGGACGGCTCGATGTCCAGCACGCCGGCCTCCGAGGCCAGCACGACCAGGCCGTCGTCGGTCACCCAGAAGCGGCCGGGGCGCAGGCCGTTGCGGTCCAGCACCGCGCCGACCAGGGTGCCGTCGCTGAACGTGATCGACGCCGGGCCGTCCCACGCCTCCATCGAGGTGGAGTGGTACTCGTAGAACGCGCGCCGCGCCGGGTCCATCTCGGCGTGGTTCTCCCACGCCTCGGGAATCATCATCAGCACCGCGTGCGGCAGGCTGCGGCCGCCGAGGTGCAGCAGCTCCAGGCACTCGTCGAACGACGCGGTGTCGGAGGCGTCCGGGTCGCAGATCGGGAAGAGCCTGGCCAGGTCGCCGGGGATGAGGTCGGTGGCCAGCATGGCCTCGCGGGCCCGCATCCAGTTGCGGTTGCCCTTGACCGTGTTGATCTCGCCGTTGTGCGCGACGTACCGGTACGGGTGGGCCAGCGGCCACGACGGGAAGGTGTTGGTGGAGAAGCGCGAGTGGACCAGCGCGATGGCGCTGGTGTAGCTCTCGTCCGACAGGTCGGGGAAGAACGGCTCCAGCTGCGGCGTGGTCAGCATGCCCTTGTAGACGATGGTCCGGCACGACAGCGAGGGGAAGTAGACGTCCACCTCGTGCTCGGCGCGCTTGCGCAGGCAGAAGACCCGGCGGTCCAGCGTTACGCCGCTCTCGCCGTCCGGCGAGCCGACGAACAGCTGGTGGAAGGCCGGCATGACGGCGCGGGCGCTCGGCCCGGCGTGCGCGGTGTCGACGGGGACCTCACGCCAGCCGAGGACCGTCAGGCCCTCCTCCGCGGCGATCTCCTCGATCATGCGGACGCCGATCGCGCGGGCCTCCTCGTCGACCGGCAGGAAGGCGATCCCGGCGGCGTACGACCCGGCCGGGGGAAGGGGGAAGTCGACGTTGGCGCGCAGGAAGGCGTCGGGGATCTGCGTCAGGATGCCGGCGCCGTCGCCGGTGTCCGGTTCGCTACCCTTGGCCCCTCGGTGATCGAGATTGCACAGCGCCGTCAGGGCCTTCGCGACGATGTCGTGGCTGCGACGTCCTTGTACGTCGGCGACCATCGCGACACCGCAGGAGTCGTGCTCCTGCGAGGGGTGGTATAGGCCCTGGGGCTCGGGGAGACCGAGGCGGGCAGCAGGCATTGAATCCCTCCCGTCGTCTTCGTCTGCTTCGTCGGTATTGGCGAGTGCAGGCAAGAGGGACGACGTTGGCCCTGCTGCTGTATGAGGTGTGTAGAGACTACCGCACCCTGCCGGAATACTGCCCGCCAGGGGGGAATCGCGAACATTCACCATGTGGATGGGCTCTGTGGTGGCCTCATCATGCGTCCCCGGCCGAACCATGGAACGAACCACAGGTAAACGTTATTCCACCGGATTAGGTCCTTAACCCTTCATATTCCGGTCCGTACCAGGTCAAGAGCTCTCTCCCCCGGCCGCGTCCAGCACCCGGCGCTGCGCGAATCCGCCCAGTGTGTCCAAGGCCACCTGCGGGAACGCGAGGTCCGCGGCTCCCGCGCCGGCCGCGCCGACCCAGTTCACCACCACGAAGTGGCCGAGGGCGCGGGCCTGAGCCCGGCTGCGGGCCGGGTCGAACGACGCGGACTGCCCGGGGGCCGGGCGCAGGAAACCGCCACGGCGCGCGGGGTTCAGCGCCGCGACCAGGCGGTCGGCCGCCGCGCCGTCCGGCAGGTCGAACACGGCGTACTGCCCGGAGAGCAGGCCGTCGCCGCTGACGTAACCCGCCCGCACCACCCGCGCGCACCCCGCGGCGGCCGCGGTGACCCCGCTCCCCCACAGCGCGCTCCCGCAGTCGGCGGACGCCTCGGTGCCGCGGCGCTCCATGGTCACGCCCTCGGCGGTGAGGCGCGCCGACGGCGGGCCGAACACCTCGGCCACCGTCAGCGGCCGGGGATCGGAGCTCCGGGAGGTGATCGGCGCGTACAGCGCCGAGGTGGGCTCGCCGCGGAACGCCGCCGGGCTCGGGCCGGTCTCGGGGCGGGTGACGGCGAACAGCGCCGCACCGCCCCCCGCCAGCACCGCGAGGGCGGTCACGGTGATCCACACGCGGGCGGACATCGGCCGCCTACCCGGCCGCCGGGGAGGATGACGGTCCGGTCACCGCGACCACACGGCGGTAGACCGCCTTCTCACCGGCCCGGACGGCAAGAGTCAGCGTGACGAAGTCGTCCTTCGCCGTCGGCTCGCGGCCGTCGGCCCTGGCCACCCAGACGAACCCGGCGTAGTGCCCCATCGCGTACCCGCTGCCCTCGGCGTAGCCGTCGGTGCCGAACGCCGCGGCGTCGGACTCCAGCGCCCGCACCCAGCCGCCCCCCCGGTAGAGGGTGGCCATCTGCTGCACGAAGTCGCCGGCGGCCTTGGCGTTCGCCATGTTGAACAGGGTGTACTGCGCGACGTACCTGCGGTCGGCGCTGAGGTACAGCCCGCGGACCGCCTGGGAGCAGCCGGTGCCCGCCAGCCGGGCCAGGGCGCTGCCGCCCCACATGGCGGGGGCGCAGGAGTCCAGCCGGCGGTTCAGCAGCTTCAGGGTGAGCTTGTCGCTCCTGACGGTCTTGACGGCGAAGACCTCCTCCGCGCGCAGCGGCGTGCGGTCGGCCGCGCGGTCGGCTATCGGGCCGAACAGCGCGGGCGACGGCCACGCCTGGTACTCCTCGGGGTGGGGCAGGCCGATGTCGGCGGCGGAGCCCTGCTCGGGAACGGGATCGCGCACGCCGAGACGGCTGACCACGAAGGTCAGGGCGGTCCCGCCGATCAGCACCACCAGGATCACGACCACCGCCGTCAGGATGCGCTGCTGCCGCTCGTTCAGTCCCCGCTCGGACAGAGCGGGGACGTCGAACGAGGCTTTGCGCCTCTTGCTGCGCGCGCTCACCGAACGCCGGTACCCCTGATACCGCCCCTCGTCATCGAGTGCTCGCCTCCGGGCCGGCCGCCCGGGCCGGCACCTCGCCGGCGTCCGCCTGGTCCGCCGGATGCGCCGGGTCGGCCGACTCGCCGTCACCGAGCACAGGCCCCACCACCGGCCCCTGGCCGGTCTCGGACCCCACGTCCGCCTGGTCCGCCGGATGCGCCGGGTCGGCGGACTCGCCGTCGCCGAGCACCGGCCCCACCACCGGGCCCTGGCCGGTCTCGGACCCCACGTCCGCCTGGTCGGCGGGGTGCGCGGGGTCGGCCGGGTCCTGGTCGAGCACGGGGATCGGCGCGGGGCCGGGCTTGCCGTCCGCGTCGCCCTTGTCGCCCGCGTCCTCCGCGTCGCCGGGGCCCGCCGTCTCGCCTGTCTTCCCGGTCCCCCCGGGGCCGTCCCCGGTGTCCTCCGGGGCCCGCTCGGCCTCCGCGGCCTTGGAGAGCAGCACCTGCTCGATCTCCTCGGCGTCGGCCTGGTCGGCGCCGTGGGCCTGGTCGGGCGCCTCGTCGTCGCCGATCTGCGGGACGACGATCTCCGGGGTGGTCTTGTCCCTGGTGAGATAGATGTACACCAGGGCGCCGATGAAGATGACGATCGAGGTCCATTGGTTCAGCCGCAGGCCGAGGATCTCGTGCGCCGGGTCGACCCGCAGGCCCTCGATCCAGAACCGGCCGAGGGTGTACCCGGCCACGTACACCGCGAACAGGCGGCCGTGGTGCAGGACGTACCGGCGGGCGACCAGCACCAGCACCGCGGCGAGCGCCAGGTCCCACAGGGACTCGTACAGGAACGCCGGGTGGTAGGTGGACACGCCGGGGATGGTGCCGGGGCGCCCGGGGTCGATCTCCAGACCCCACGGCAGGGTGGTCGGGCCGCCGAACAACTCCTGGTTGAAGTAGTTCCCCCAGCGGCCGATGGCCTGGGCCACCGCGATGCCTGGGGCGACGGCGTCGGCCACCGCCGACAGCGAGATGCCGCGGCGGCGGCAGGCGATCCACACGCCGACGGCGCCGAGCGCGATGGCGCCCCAGATGCCGAGCCCGCCGTTCCAGATGTACAGGGCGTCGATCGGCCGGTTCGGGGCGTCGGGCGCGAAGTACAGCTGCCAGTCGGTGATGACGTGGTAGAGCCGCCCGCCGACCAGGCCGAACGGCACGGCCCAGACGGCGAGATCGGTGATGGTTCCCGGCTCGCCGCCGCGGGCGCGCCAGCGGCGCTCGCCGATCCAGACGGCGGCGATGACGCCGAGCACGATGCAAAGAGCGTACGCCCGCAGGGGGATCGGTCCGAGGTACCAGACCCCTTCGGACGGGCTGGGAATGGAGGCCAGGGGCATGTCAGGTGACGTTACCGCGTCCCGGCCCGCTTCGCGGCATCAAGCACCGCCTGGCGCAGCGCCGACGGCGAGAAGGCGACCTTGTTGTTCATCTCCGCGCCGTCCAGTCGCAGCGTGGGAGTGCCCTGGGTGACCAGGCGAGCGTCGATGACCTTCTTGGTGAACGCGGCCTGAGCCTGAGCGTGTTTCACGGACGTCACGCACGCGGAGAAGCCCGGGGCGGTCACCCCGGAGTCCTTGCCCCACGCGATCAGATCGGCGATGGCGAAGCCCTTGGAGGTCTCCGGCGGCTGCTCCTTGAACAGCCGGTCGTGGAAGGCCATCCACTGCCTGCCGTCCGGGACGCACCGGGCGGCCGAGGAGGCGCGCATGGTGTTCCCGCTCGCGGGCTCCTCGCTGAAGATGGTGATGGGGTGGTACACGACCTTCACCAGCCCCTCGGCGGCCATGTTCTTGACGGTGGCGGCGCTGGCCCGCTCGAAGGCCTGGCAGGCCGGGCACTGGAAGTCCTCGTAGATGTCCAGGACGGGCTTGCTCACGCCCGCGCGCGCCATGACGACCGTGCCGTCGCCCTGGACGGCGATCGGGGCGAGGTTCGCCGTGGGGGCCTCCGACATGCCGGACTGGACGTACCACCAGCCGCCGCCGAGCACCGCGAGCACCGCCGCCGCGGCGGCGGAGACGGTGATCAGCCGCCTGCGCCGGTCCCGGCGGCGGTCCGCCTCACGCTGGGTCTTGATCCGCTCGCGGGCGGAGAGCTCTCTCGCGGCCTTGCTCATCAGGGGTTCTCCCTTCACACCGGGCTCGGCGCGCCCAGCCCGTCGCCATCGTCACCTTCGGCACCGCCACCGCCGCCCGCGACGCGAGGTTCACGGCTACCGACCAGGCCGAGGGCCGAGTCGAGCGAGAAGCGCCCCGGACCGAACCAGAGGATCCAGGCACCCAGCAGGAAGAGCCCCGCGTCGCGCAGGAGCTCCCAGAGGTAGCTCGGATCCTGTCCGGCGCCGAGCTGCCCGCCACCGCCGAAACAGCCGCAGTCGATGCGCAGGCCGCGCGCCCACGCGGAGGCGATGCCGACCACGAAGGCCAGCATGAGCAGCGCGGAGACCGCACCCGCCGCACGCGTGAGAAGCCCGACGACAAGCAACACCCCTACGACGATCTCGATGATCGGCAGGCCGTAGCCCACCGCGGTGGCGACCGATTCCGGCAGCAGCTCATAGGCCTTGACGGCCTGGACGGACAGCGCCGGCGTGCCGATCTTCAACCAGCCCGCGACGATGAGCACCCCGGCCACCACGAGCCTGGCGACGGTCGTCACCCAGGGTACCGCCTGCAGCACGGTGCGTGATCTCATCGGCACGACCCCATCGGTGTCATCGATGTCTCCTTGTTCAGCCAGGTCCCGGCACGGGACGGCCGTCACCGCGCCGAGGGGGTGCCGTCCGGCCGTCCACATGAGCCCGCGTCAGCGAGCCGCCACCCGGCGCTCTCGCCGTAGGCTACCGGCTGCCCAGCCCATCACGACCCCGATAAGCGCCGGGTAAACGATCGTGTCCACCCACGTCCGGGAACACCCGGAGGGTGATCGGGCCCATCCCGCCGGAGCGGATCGCCCCTGGCTGTACGCCAGGTGCGCCTCGGCGTGCCGCGCGTCGAATGTGCGTCCCGGAGCCCCGCGCCGGACGGTGCGGGGCCCTGGGTCAGGCGCGGACGCCCGTCGCCAGCTCGTCCGCGAGTTCGCGGACCGCGTCGAGGCCTTCGGACTCGCTGGGGGCGTCGAGGATGCGGCGGATGAAGGCCGAGCCGACGATCACGCCGTCGGCGTAGGCGGCCACCTCGGCGGCCTGGGCGCCGGTGCCGACGCCGAGACCGACGCACACCGGGAGGTCGGTGTGGGCCTTGGTGCGCTTCACCAGGCCCTCGGCGGCGGAGCTGACGCTGGTGCGTGCGCCGGTGACGCCCATCAGCGAGGCGGCGTACACGAAGCCGGTGCAGCACTCGGCGACGGCCCTGATGCGCTCGTCGGTGGAACTGGGGGCGACCAGGAAGACGGTGTCGAGGCCCGCGCCCGCGGCGGCCGCACGCCACGGCCCGGCCTCCTCGGGGGTGAGGTCGGGGGTGATGACACCCGCCCCGCCCGCCTCGGCGAGCTCGCGCGCGAAACGCTCGGTGCCGTAGCGGTCGATGGGGTTCCAGTACGTCATGACCAGCACCGCGGCGCCGGACGCCGCCACGCCCTCGACGGTGCGCATCACGTCGGCGATGCGGGTGCCGTTGGTCAGCGCGCGGTGCACCGCGTCCTGGATGGTGGGGCCGTCCATCAGCGGATCGGAGTAGGGCAGGCCGATCTCGATGACGTCACACCCGGCCTCCACCATGGCTGTCGCGGCGGCGACGGCGCCCTCCTTGGTGGGGAAGCCGGCCGGGAGGTATCCGATGAGCGCGGCGCGCCGGTCGGCCTTGGCCTTCTCGAACACCGTCTGCAGAGTCGTCATGTCAGGTTGTCCCGTTTGCCAGGTGGGCCGAAATCACAGGTTGAAGTACTTCATCGCGGTGCCCATGTCCTTGTCGCCGCGGCCGGAGAGGTTGACCAGGATGGTCGCCTCGGGGCCGAGCTCCCGGCCGAGCTTGGCGGCGCCCGCCAGGGCGTGCGCCGACTCGATGGCCGGGATGATGCCCTCGGTGCGGGCGAGCAGAGAGAACGCCTCCATGGCCTCGGCGTCGGTGACGCCGTGGTAGGTGGCGCGGCCGGAGTCCTTGAGCCAGGCGTGCTCGGGGCCGACCCCGGGGTAGTCGAGGCCCGCGGAGATCGAGTGGGACTCGATGGTCTGGCCCTCGTCGTCCTGCAGGACGTAGGTGCGCGAGCCGTGCAGCACGCCGATCGAGCCCTCGGTGAGCGTGCAGGCGTGCTCGCCGGACTCGACGCCGTGGCCGGCGGCCTCGTAGCCGTGCAGCGCGACATCGGGGTCGCCGATGAAGGCGTGGAAGACGCCGATGGCGTTGGAGCCGCCGCCGACGGCCGCGCAGACGGCGTCGGGCAGCCGCCCGGTGAGCTCCAGGACCTGGCGGCGCGCCTCGACGCCGATGATGCGCGCGAAGTCGCGGACCATCTCGGGGAAGGGGTGCGGGCCCGCCACGGTGCCGAAGAGGTAGTGGGTGGTGTCGACGTTGGTCACCCAGTCGCGGAACGCCTCGTTGATGGCGTCCTTGAGGGTGCGGCTGCCGTTGGCGACCGGGACGACGGTCGCGCCGAGGAGCTTCATGCGGGCGACGTTCAGCGCCTGGCGCTCGCAGTCGACCTCGCCCATGTAGACGACGCACTCGAGGCCCATCAGCGCGCAGGCGGTGGCGGTGGCCACGCCGTGCTGCCCGGCGCCGGTCTCGGCGATCACGCGGGTCTTGCCGAGGCGCTTGGTGAGCAGCGCCTGGCCCAGCACGTTGTTGATCTTGTGGGCGCCGGTGTGGGTGA
Source organism: Sphaerisporangium aureirubrum (assembly GCF_042658925.1). Taxonomy (NCBI): domain Bacteria; kingdom Bacillati; phylum Actinomycetota; class Actinomycetes; order Streptosporangiales; family Streptosporangiaceae; genus Sphaerisporangium; species Sphaerisporangium aureirubrum. The sequence goes on along the minus strand of NZ_JBHSRF010000022.1, from coordinate 1,556 downwards.
GGTCCTCGCGCTTGAGCAGCACGCGGGCGCCGCCCGCGGTCTCGGCGAACCTGCGGACCTCGGTGATGGTGGTCGGCCGGCCGGCGTACGTGCGCAGCAGGTGGTCGAACTCGCGCAGGAAGCCCACGTCGGCCTTGGCCTCGGCGTACGTGCGCGCCACCTCGTCCAGGGCCGGGATCAGGGCCTCGGGCACGAAACGGCCGCCGAAGACGCCGAAGCGGCCGTGGATGTCGGGGTCGTCGCCCAACGGGCCGCCGCCGGCGAGGTCGGCCGCGGTGATCAGGGGGCCTTCTGCGATCGTCACTGCTGCCTCTCAGGTCCGGGTCCGTTGTCGAGCCGCGACGCGGGGTGGGCGCCCGCGGTGACCAGATCGACCACGGCGGCCCTGGGGTCCTTGCCGGTGACCAGGCTCTCCCCGACGAGCACGGCGTCGGCGCCGGCCCTGGCGTAGGCCAGCAGGTCATGCGGGCCGCGGACGCCGGACTCGGCGATCTTGATGACGCCGTCCGGGATCTTGGGCGCCAGCATGGAGAATATCTCGCGATCGACCTGAAGGGTCTTCAGATCGCGGGCGTTCACTCCGATGATCTTGGCTCCGGCGTCCAGGGCGCGGGACAGCTCGTCCTCGTCGTGCACCTCGACCAGCGGCGTCAGGCCGATCGACTCGGCGCGCTCGATCAGGGAGACCAGGGCGTTCTGGTCGAGCGCCGCCACGATGAGCAGCACCAGGTCCGCGCCGTAGGCCCGCGCCTCCCACAGCTGGTAGGAGGTGACCACGAAGTCCTTGCGCAGGATGGGGATGTCGACGGCCGCGCGCACCGCGGCGAGGTCGGCGAGGCTGCCGCCGAACCTGCGGCCCTCGGTCAGCACGCTGATCACGTGCGCGCCGCCGGCCTCGTAGTCGGCGGCGAGCGCCGCGGGGTCCGCGATGGCGGCCAGCGCGCCCTTGGACGGGCTGGAGCGCTTGACCTCGGCGATGACCGACACCTTGTCGCCGCCGAGGGCGGCGTACGCGTCCCTGGCCGCCGGGGCCAGCCGTGTGCGGTCCTTGAGCTCCGCCAGCGACACGGACCGCTCGCGCTCGGCGAGGTCGGCCCGCACCCCTTCCAAGATCTCGTCGAGCACGCTCACTTGATCTCCTCGCTTGGCTCGCTCACCCGAACAGGGTCCCCTCCGGTCGACGCCCGCGGGCCTTGGACGCCTCACCCGCGCGATCGGCTCGATCGACTCGGGGGCCTGATCCTCACCCGACCTTGCCCTGCCGATGGTATCGGGCTAATCACCGTCACCTCGCCACAGGGGTGGCCGACCGGGAAAAGTTAGGGGGCCAGGAAAGCCGCGAAAGGCAGATTCCTCACAACCCAGTAGACAATGAGAAGTGCCAGGAAGCCCCATATCCACACCCCCCCGAGACGAGGCACCCGCATCCCCCGCCCCCGCCACGCCCGGACCACCCAGTCCCCCCACCAGAGCAGCAGCAACGGGATCATCACCACCAGAAGCGGATTGAACCCCACCGCCGCCCCCACGTCCCCCCGCGTGAGCGCGTGCACCGC